>CAXMTQ010000141.1:2676-6333 GCA_964196205.1 uncultured Desulfobacula sp. | reverse complement strand
AAAGGCCCCTTGAAAAATCACTGCTTTCAAAATTATCAGGTGTAATTCCAAAACTTTTGATTGTGTTTTTGATTATCCGCTTTGGCGATTTGATTTTCAAAGGTAAACTGGGTTTGATATTTAGTTTTAATTTTCAAAGCCTGATGTTTATAATTGAAAACCTGTTGTTTATCTATCCTTTAATCATATTATCGTCAAAAGAGAAGAGAGATCAATCAAAATATCTATTTTTATCAGCTGCTTCTCTGGTACTTGCAGGTGCAGTCTATAGATTTGATACATTCCTGGTTGGATTCAACCCTGGAGTTAACTTTCATTATTTCCCCTCTTTTGCTGAAATCATGATTACTGTTGGAATCATTTCTGTGGAGATAATGGCATATCTGATCTTTATTAAGACACTGCCTGTACTGCCTGATGTTAAACATGCTTAAAACTTTACCTGATTAAAATTTTTCAAGGAGAAAATAGAAAATGTCAAAAATAATAACAATTGATCCTGTTACAAGAATTGAAGGACATCTGCGCATTGACTGCAAAATCAATGACGGAAAAATAGAAAAAGCCTGGTCGTCAGGCCAGATGTTCCGCGGTATTGAAACTATCTTAAAAGGTCGTGATCCGAGGGATGCCTGGCTTTATGCTCAAAGACTCTGCGGAGTATGCACAACAGTACATGCCATGGCATCTGTGCGGGCAGTGGAAAATGCCATTGATCTTCCAATACCTAAAAATGCTCAATATATCCGAAATATACTAATGGCAGCACATGGTATTCATGACCATATAGTGCATTTTTATCATCTTTCAGCTCTGGACTGGGTTGATATTGTATCTGCCCTGAGTGCTGATGTAAAAAAAGCATCATCTGTGGCTCAAAGCCTATCTCCCTGGCATTCCAACGGAGTTCAGGAGCTACAGGCTGTCCAGGATAAATTAAAAGGTTTTGTAAATACGGGCCAGCTTGGTATTTTCCAGAACGGTTACTGGGGGCATCCTGCCATGAAACTGTCACCTGAAATTAACCTTGTTGCCGCAGCCCATTATCTCCAGGCCTTTGAATATCAAAGATATGCCAACCAGATTGTAACAATTCTGGGCAGTAAAACACCGCATATTCAGAACCTTGCTGTGGGCGGTGTTGCCAATCCAATTAACCCTGACAGCCAGTCTGCACTAAATTTTGAACGGCTTTACTATATTAAATCATTAATGGATAAGGTTGGCAGCTTTATCAAAGATGTATATCTGATTGATGTTGCAGCAGTGGCTGCAAACTATCCTGAATGGTTTGGGTATGGTGCAGGAGTGACCAATTATCTGTCAGTGCCCGAATATCCTGAAGATGAAAAAGGAACCGTCTTCGGCCTGCCGGGTGGTTATATTCCCGATGGTGATATTGGAAAATTTCAACCGATCACAAGTTTTCAAGATGATCTGTTTGAAAAAAATGTGCAAGAGAGTGTAAAGCACTCCTGGTATGACGGTGACTGGACACGACATCCATGGGAAGAGGATACAGAACCAAAACCTGGTGACTTTGATGCTGATGGGAAATATTCATGGGTGAAAGCACCTACTTTCATGGGCCAGCCAGCCCAGGTTGGACCACTTGCCAATGTTCTTGCTATGTATGTTTCAGGTCATAAAGAGACCCAGGCATTTACAAACCTTGCACTTGAAAAAGTCAGTGCACTGGCGGGAATAAAAGCAGAGGTCAAACATCTTCATTCTACCCTTGGAAGACATGCAGCAAGAGCTGTCCGCTGCAATGTACTCTATGGAATATTGAAGAGAAATTATGATCTGCTCATCAATAATATCAGTTCAGGCGATGTTGATACTTTTAATGAACCCAGTTTCCCAAAAGGAGAGCAGAGAGGCTTTGGCTTCCATGAAGCGCCCCGCGGCACACTCTCCCACTGGGTAGTTATAAAGGATGGTAAAATTAAAAATTATCAAGCTGTTGTTCCTTCCACCTGGAATGCTGCTCCACGAAACCAGGAGGATAAGCCAAGTCCATATGAAGCATCTCTTGAGGGCAACCCTGTAGCAGATGAGAAACTGCCTCTCGAAGTCTTAAGAACTGTTCACTCTTTTGATCCCTGCCTGGCATGCGCCATACATGTACACGATAATAAAAACAAGGATATTGTGAAAGTGAATGTTTTGTGATGAATAAAGCAGAAATTGCTGTAATGGGCATCGGTAACATCCTCATGCAGGATGAAGGTATTGGCGTCCATATCATCAGAGAGTTAGAAAAATATGATTTTAATCCCCATATTGCCCTGATAGACGGGGGCAATATGGGGATGGATCTTCTGCCTTTTTTTGATGAATACAACAGAATGATTATTGTGGATGCAGTTGATTTTGAAAAAGAGCCGGGATTTATTGACACCATTGAAAATGATGATATCCTGACTCTTTTTACCACAAAGATGTCTCTTCACCATCTTGGGTTAAAAGATGTTTTAAGTTATGCCAAGCTTCTTGACCAGACTCCAGAGGATCTCTGCCTTATCGGAATACAGCCTGAAAAGGTGGAAATGGAAATACAATTATCTGAAACCATACAGTCCAGATTTAATAAACTGGTCAACCTGAGCCTGCTGAAATTAAAAACCTGGGGCGTAGACCATCAATCTAAGGGTCCGTGAACTGCAAGGATCATGGCGTAACCTCTTATTGTATCATCAAGGCAGTTGCCTGCATTGTTAATAATATACATGACAGAGACAAGAATGAAATCAAATCATGAATCAAAAAAATCAGCTCGTATTCTATATATACTTGGTTTCATACCCTTTTCAGCAGAGTTTTGACTAGTTTTTTATAGAGCTTGCAACCACCTCAACAATACTTTTGACTTCATAATCAAGGTCATAATTCTTGGCAATATCACGGATCTGATTTTTACAATTAAAACAGCCTGTAATAACTGTTTTTGCCCCTGTCCTTCTGATCTGATCAGCCTTAATTTTACCCATTCTTTGCCGGATGTGACCTAGATCTCCAGTTGATGCAAGCCCACCGCCGCCTCCGCAACAATAGTTATGGACACCAGTAGGTGTCATTTCAACATAATTGTTTGTTAATGCTTTGATAACTCTTCGTGGCTCGTCAATCACTCCTCCTCGACGGCCAATATTACAGGGATCATGGTAAGTTACAGGACCTGGAAATAAATCTTTTTCTAATTTTAACCTGCCATTTTGTATGTATTGGTCAATTTTTTCGACAAATGTATAAATTGGAAAATCAAATCGTTGCCCAAGAATTTTTTCCATTTCATGTTTCAATACCCTGTATCCATGACCACAGGGTGCCAAAGTAAGAGAGCTGGCATTGAGCTTTTTTCTAGCTTCAAGAGGAGTAGTCGCCACCTGGCGGGCATTTTCTTTACTGCCTTGATAGAATGCATAATTAACCACATCAAACCCATGAGTCGAAAGGGTGAAATTTTCTTTGGCTGCTACTAGAATTTTCAGTTCATCCATGAGTAAAAACGGAAGATCTCGAAGAGTTAAAGGATGAGGTAGATATAAGGTTTCTGTATTCTGCTTATCAATGGGAAGCATAAACCCTTCTCCCATCTCTTCTTCCATCTCTTCTGCTAGCCACTCAATGGTATCAATAAAATCTTCTTTGCTA
>CAXMTQ010000141.1:0-2583 GCA_964196205.1 uncultured Desulfobacula sp. | reverse complement strand
GACAGGATCGATCAGCCCTGATGGTAACCGTCCAAGACCAAACAAAAGGGCTCTTGCCATGTACATGATCTCTCCGGTATTAATCCCCATGGGACAGATTAAGGCGCAATTTCCACAAATAGTGCAATTTTCAAAAGCAGCCTTATAAAGTAAATCAAAATCCGGGTTCGTCATGGGGTCTTTTGTACTTGAAAGACCAAGTTTTGATTTGACTGGATGAAAATATTGAGACAATATCTTTTTTAATACTTTAATCCGGTTGGCAGGGATATACTCTGGCTCTTGTTCAGCACAATAGTAATGGCAGGCCTCTGCACATGCACCACAGTTAATACAGGCATTGACCATGGAAAAAAACTTTGTGCTTGTATGTTTATCAAAAATGCCTCTTAATTTTTCAATATATGCTTTTGAGCTTAATTTATTTTCAGCATCTGTTGGAGATGGTGTTGAATTTGATGCATTCATATTTTTAATTTCCTTAAAAATTATTTCTTGTGACATTCACCACATGTGGTTGGGCCAGCAGGATTTTTTTCTTTTTTTAATGCTCTATGGCAACTTGTGCAACTGAAATGATTGGCATCTCTAATTGCGAGACTGTTTCCTTCGTGTTTCGTGGTATGACCATCTATACAATCAGCTTCTTCACCTTCGGAATAAACCAACTGATTTATTTTTGTATCCAAAATATGATGACATTTATCACAAGCTACAGCTTTTTCATGCAAAAAATGATCAAATTGGGCTGCTGGTCTTTCTTGATTTGAAAAGACAGCAAGTATTGATTTTTTATTACCCTGGGCAAAAAAATGGGTGCTTAAAAGAAAAATGAGTGCACAGCAAAAAAAAATAATACCAGGGATTATGCGTTTATTCTTCATTGTGAAATTCCTGTAATTTTATTCAGTTAAATCTTACCAGTCATTAGATTTCAATGGCATGCCAAAATCAGCACCCATATAATAGCGTGAAAAAGGATAAATAATCATATGCCAAAGTCTTGAAAAAGGGACCATGGCTATAAGAATGTCACTAGATAGAACATGCAAGATCAATAAAGGCCTGTATGGGCCCATTTGATGGAAAGCTAAAAAACCAGTTAAAAAAGAGATAAAAACAAGAATCAAAAGTATTAAGTCAGAAGACTGTGTGACCATTCTGACTTCAGGAATGACAAATCTTCTGATGAAAAAGAAAATGCATGCAAAAAGAACAAAAATGGTCATTACATCTGCAAGACCATTGGAAATACTTTTCCATAATACGCCGTATGATTCAAACCATAACATAATGTGTGCCATAAAAAATATAGGCACGAAAAGAACACATATGTGAAATAAAAAAGTAATAATTGTAAATAATGGCCTTTGTCTCATAAATCGAGTTGCAAAAGGGATAATTCCAGTAATAATGCCCTTAAATCCATTGATTAAATTTTCCTTTGGATAGAGCAGTTTCGGGTTTGTGCCCGTAAGATAAAAGCTGACCAACCGAAAACATGTGCCTATAATAAAAATGACAAATGATATTGTGGCTAAAGGCCCTCTTACAAATTCATAAAAATCCAATTTTTACCACCTTTTTTATATCGAAAATATTTAATTATATTTGATTCAATTCTACCATATTGAGATATCTTATCCCCCTATTAATAAACGTATTTGTATTTAAACTTGAATCCCAAGTCAAGACTTATGCCCATTGATAAAAAATCTTTCAAATCAATTCACAGTGATAAGTAAAATAAAAACAAAATAATATTTGTATGTGGTAATAAAAAAATTAAATAGAATCAGACAGATTTTGATCTGATGTCAGGAGTTCTGAAATTTAACAAACCTTTAAAGACTTCCACAGCAGGACCTGTCTTGAAAATATGATTTGTTTTTTCATCCCAATGAATTTCAAGATCTCCACCATCAAGGTGTATAATTGCTTTTTTTGATGCTCTCCCGGTAAGGTTGGCTGCAACAAGGCAGGCACAGGCACCAGTACCGCATGCAAGTGTTATTCCGGCACCTCTTTCCCACACCTTCATTTTCAGTTCCTCAGGATTCACGACTTCAACAAACTCAACATTGGTCTTTTCAGGAAATCTTTCATGGTTTTCAATTAATGGACCTGTGGTTTTAACATCTACTTTTGTTATATAATCTACAAAAATCACAGCATTAGGGTTTCCCATTCCAACAGCGGTAATGCGATATTCCTTCTCCCCGACCTTTAAGGGCTCTTCAATTGCTTTCTCATTTTCACTTTTAAAAGGAATATCTTTACATAAAAGAGCGGGTTCTCCCATATCAACCCTTATTGATTCAACCAGACCCTTATTGTTAGTGATTACTTCTGGAATAATTGTACCGGCTTTTGTATCCACCCTTATTTTTTTTTTAGAAATAATCCTGTTTTCATAAAGATATTTTGCAAAGCATCTCATTCCATTGCCGCACATCTGAGCATGGGAACCATCAGAATTATATATCCTGAACTTGATATCATGATCAGGGGATTCAAGGATCAAAATAATTCCATCCGCACCAATACCAAAATGTCTGGAACAAAGCCTTTTGGCCAGGGAGG
>CAXMTQ010000140.1:0-6335 GCA_964196205.1 uncultured Desulfobacula sp. | reverse complement strand
GATCAATTGGTACAAGTGCTCTGGATATTGTCAGGATGCACCCAAATCTTTTCGGGATAAAGGCATTGGCATGTGCAAACAATATTGATCTGCTTGCAAGACAGATCAGGGAATTTAAGCCTGAACTTGTTAGTGTTATTGATGAAAAAAAAGCTTTGGAATTGTCCAGGATTTTAAAAGGAGAATGCAGGCCTGAAATTGTTTACGGTGAATATGGGTTTATCCAGACAGCTTTATATAATAAAAGCAATATGGTTCTTCTTGCCATGGTTGGAGCAGCAGGTCTTAAACCAGCCCTTGCTGCCATTGAAGCCAAAAAACACATTGCCCTTGCCAATAAAGAAACTCTGGTTATGGCCGGAGAAATTGTCATGGCAAAAGCAAAGGAAAACCAAGTTTCGATTCTGCCCGTGGACAGCGAGCACAGTGCAATTTTTCAATGCCTTAAAGGTAATCTGCAAAAAGATTTAAAAACAATATTCTTAACAGCATCGGGCGGCCCTTTCAGGAAAAAATCTTTTAAATCTTTTAAAGACATAAGCTTGAAGGATGCTTTAAAACACCCAACCTGGAATATGGGGCATAAAATTACTATAGATTCAGCCACTATGATGAATAAGGGTCTTGAAATTATTGAAGCAGTTCATCTTTTTGATGTGAGCCATAAAAAAATTCAAGTGTTGATTCATCCCCAGAGCATTGTGCACTCCATGGTAGGGTATAAAGACGGCAGTATTATAGCACAAATGGGTCAGCCTGATATGAAGGCGGCTATCTCCTATGCATTGTCAGAACCAGACAGGCTTGATCTTCAAATGGATTTTCCTTCCTTCACAGATATTCACTCCCTCACTTTTGAAAAACCTGACAAAAAAAAGTTTCCTTCACTTGAGTTTGCATTTGAAGCTTGCAGACAAAAAGGTACCATGCCTGCTGTAATGAATGCCGCCAATGAGATAGCAGTTGAGGCATTTTTAGAAAAACGCATTAATTTTATGGATATTTTTAAACTGATTTCAAGGACCATGGAAGATCATACATGCATTGACAATCCAGATCTTTCCAGTATTATTGAGGCAGATATATGGGCACGGGATAAAGTTAAATCACAAATATAAATAATTAAGGTTTTTATGGGACATTCTGCATTAGCATTTATAATAGTTATAGGTATTCTTGTTTTTATACATGAATTGGGCCACTTTATTGCGGCTCGGATGTGTGGCGTTGGGGTAAGTGTATTTTCTCTTGGATTCGGGCCTAAAATATTGAAAAAAAAATATGGACAAACTGAGTATTGTATCTCCTCCATACCCCTTGGCGGTTATGTTAAAATGGTGGGAGAAGAGCCTGGAACTACCATTGATCCAGAAGATCAAAAATACTCTTTTACCCACAAATCTTTGTTGAAAAAAAGTATCATTGTAGCAGCAGGTCCTGTCTTTAATTTTTTACTTGCCATTTTAATTTTTTATGTTCTCTATCAGTTTGCAGGCATTCATATGGCAGAACCTGTTGTGGGGAAAGTTCTGGATGATACACCAGCCTTAAGAGCAGGAATAAAGCCGGGAGATGTGATAAAGGAAATCAATCAGACTAAAATAGAATCCTTTGAAGATATTGCAAAGATTATAAGCACTGGCAAGGGTGAGGAACTTCAAATTATTGTAAAGCGTAATACAAGATTAGTTGGAATTGTGCTCTCTCCTGTTGCCAGGCCTAGTAAAAATGTTTTTGGTGAAGATATACAAAAATATGTAATTGGCATTGTTGGTAATGGAGAGTCTTTCCATAAGAGCTTCAATCCAATTGCAGCTTTCTGGCATTCTGTTAGAGAGACTTACAGGCTTATAAAACTGACCATAGTCTCTGTGGGAAAAATGATCAGTGGATCCGTATCAGCAGATAATCTTGGCGGGCCTTTAATGATTGCCCAGATGGCAGGGGAGCAGGCAAAAGCAGGTATCATGAATTTTGTCTGGTTTATTGCATTGCTTTCTGTAAACCTTGGCATAATAAATCTTTTCCCAATCCCTGTGTTAGATGGAGGTCATCTATTATTCTTTGGTATTGAAGCTATTACAGGTAAATCAGTCAGTGAAAAAATACGTGGGAAACTGATTCAATTTGGTGCTGCAATGCTGGTAGTTTTAATGGTTTTTGTTTTTTATAATGATATTGTAAGAATGGTTAATGGTGGATAATATGATTTGTGGTATTGAGATTGCTCTTAAAAAAGAGCTCAAGGATGCCCAGGGCATTTCCTTTAAAAAAAAGGCAGCTTCTTATTTTTCAATTGTGATTCAAGATGCGCGATGTATAGATATTGTGACAATTGAATCAGATTTCAGTGAACAGCAGCTTGAAAAGATTAAAGATGAAATTTTTACAAATCCTGTAACCCAGGATTCAAGCTTAAAACCGCTTGATATAAAATTTGACTGGTGTATCTGGATTGGCTTTCGACCGGGAGTAAAAGATAATGCTGCTGCAACTGCAAAAGAGGCAATCCAGGATCATCTTGGTAAAACTTTTCAATCTGATGAAGATATCTACACATCAAAACGATATTGCATTACAGCCAAAGGGTTAAATCGTGAAGATGTGGAAAAACTGGCCTCGGAGCTTTTGTCCAACAGCATTATTCAGCAGTTTAAAGTTTTTCATATTGATGAATGGGACAGGGATAGAGGCGCCAATGTTAAGACTGCCAGGGTTATACTTGATCATACTCCCTGTTGTGAAGTTATCAGCATTGGTTCAAATGCGGGGCTTGCAGATATCTCAGATCAGAGAAATCTTGCTTTAAATATTCTTGATATCCCTGTGATCAGAGAGTATTTTCTGGATTCAAAGGTCTTGGAATCAAGAAAAAAGGTAGGTCTTAAAGAACCTACAGACCTGGAGCTTGAATACATTTCTCAGGCACGAAGTGATCACTGCAATCATAATACTTTTCAGGGAACTTTCAGATATAAAGATGCAGCCAGTAACGAGGAGGTCCTTGAGAAAAACCTGTTTAAAACCTATATCAAGGAACCTACTCTGAAATTAAAAGAACAAAAAAAGTGGGTTGTCTCTGTATTATGGGATAACGCAGGAGTTGGCAGATTTGATGATGAAAGTAATTATGTAGTTACAGGCGAGACTCATAATTCCCCTTCTAATATGGAAGCCTATGGTGGTGCAATAACAGGTATTGTAGGGGTTTACCGTGATCCCATGGGAACAGGACTTGGTTCCAAACTGTTCATGGGAAGTTTTGGATATTGTGTGGGTGATATAAACTATGATGGTCCATTAAAACCACCTCTTCATCCAAGACGACTTCTTGATGGCGTAATAGAAGGTGTAAAGGATGGGGGAAATAAAAGCGGTGTTCCCACTACCTTTGGCCAGACCCTGTTTAACAAAAATTATATGGGCAAAAGCCTGGTTTTTGTAACTGCCCTTGGAATTATGCCAAACCAGGTCAAGGGAAAGCCAAGTCATAAAAAGAAAACTTCTCCCGGAGATCTTATTATCATGAGCGGGGGCCGGGTTGGGAAAGATGGGATTCATGGTGTGACCGCATCTTCGGAAAGCTATTCTGAAAATACACCTGCCGGTCATGTCCAGATTGGTGATCCCTATACCCAGAAAAAGATGCATGATTTCTTGCTTATCTGTAGGGATGAAGATTTAATGCCCTTTATCACTGATAATGGAGGAGGGGGGTTATCTTCATCAATTGGTGAATCTGCCATGATATCAAATGGCTGTGTGGTCTGGCTGGATAAGGTGCCTTTGAAATATGAGGGGCTTGATATGTGGGAGATCTGGATTTCAGAATCCCAGGAGCGTATGACCATTGCTGTAAAACCCGAAGATCTTGATAGATTTATGGAGCTTTCTGCACTGCATGAAGTTGAAAGTACGGTCATAGGCGAATATACTAACAGCGGTAAACTGCACATTAAATATAAAGACGAAACATGTGCCTATGTGGATATGGATCTTCTTGACAAGGGATTTCCTTCCTGGGAATTTGATGCCGTATGGTTATCTCCTGAAACTCGAGGATTGACAGAACCGGTTATAGGTTCTCCATCTGATTTTAATAAATTACTGCTTAAAATGCTTGCAAGACCCAATATCGCTTCTAAAGAGTGGATTTTTCGTCAATATGATCATGAGGTTCAAGGCGGTTCCGTCATAAAACCTCTGGTGGGAGTCAAGCACAATATCCCTTCTGATGCTTCAGTTACAAGACCGATAATAACGTCACAAAAGGGACTTGCATTTTCACAGAGCCTTTTACCATGGTATTCAAAAATAGATGCATACCACATGATGACCTGCACCATTGATGAAGCTGTCAGAAGATTAATTGCTGTGGGTGGTAATTTTGATCATATTGGCGGGCTTGATAATTTTTGCTGGCCAAATATACAATTTGATCCCAAGAATAATCCTGATGGCAAATTTAAGGCAGCACAGCTTGTAAGAGCATGCAGGGCTTTAAAAGAGGCCTGTGAAAAATATGAAATTCCCCTTCTTTCAGGCAAGGACAGCATGTATGTGGACGGGCATATTCAAGGTGAATTTGGTGAAAGAGTTAAAATGTCAGCCATGGAAACCATTCAGTTTTCAGCAACATCTGTAATTGATGATGTATCAAAATGTCTGACCATGGAGCCAAAAGTTTCAGGTGATCTTGTCTATATCCTGGGTGCTACTGCGAATGAGCTTGGGGCATCGGAATATTATGAGCTTTTTGAAAAAACCGGTATAAATGTTCCCCATGTTGATTTTGATAAATTTAAAGATATGTATAAGATACTTGAACAAGTTATAACAAAGGAACTGGTAGCCTCCTGTCATGCTGTCGCAAGAGGAGGTCTTGGTGTGCATCTGTCCTATATGGCAATGGCGGGAGGCCTGGGAATTGAAATCAGCTTGTCAGATCTCCCAATGGATACAAACCGTGGCAATCTTTTTGATGAAATTTTGTTGTATTCAGAATCTGCCGGCAGGTTTATTGTTACAATAGCACCTGAAAACAAAATTAAGTTTGAAACATTAATAAAAGATATGCCTGCAGCCTGCATAGGCATGGTAACAGACAAACATGACCATTTAAAAATTGCTGGTCATTACAAAGATGCGCTCATTGATCTTTCAATAAAAAATATAGAAAAAGCATTTAATAAAACCTTTGGAGAGATGATATGAAAAAGGTTAACGCACTTATATTAACAGGGTTTGGCCTGAATTGTGACAATGAAACTGCCCATGTATTTGAACTTGCAGGAGCAAAGGCTCACAAAATTCACATAAACAGTCTGATTTCAGGGAAAATCAAACTTAAGGATTTTCAAATTCTTGTCTTTGGCGGAGGTTTTTCATGGGGCGATGACCATGGTGCAGGCGTTATTCAAGCATTAAAACTTAAAGATCATATAGGGAGTGAGCTCTTATCCTTTATGGATCATGGCAACCTTGTCATTGGAATCTGCAATGGATTCCAGGCTCTTGTCAATCTTGGACTTCTGCCCGGGCTTGATAATGATTATACCAAAAGATCTGTTGCCATAACTTATAATGACTGCGGTAATTTTCGGGATCAATGGGTACACCTTACAGCAAATAAGAAAAGCCCTTGTGTATTTACAAAAGATATTGATATTGCAGATTTTCCCATCCGCCATGGAGAGGGCAAATTTATTGCAGACAAGAAAATTATTGACACTCTTGTGGATAATCATCAGGTGGTATTTCAATATGCAGATAAATCCGGCTCACCTGCCAATGGCAGATTCCCCTTAAACCCAAATGGTTCCATTAATGATATAGCAGGAATCTGTGATCCAACAGGAAGAATCTTTGGTCTTATGCCACATCCTGAAGCCTATAACCATTTTACAAATCACCCTGACTGGACACGGAAAATTCAACTGCTTAAACGAGAAAATAAAACCCTTGATCAGGAAACAATTGGGGTAAAGTTATTTAAAAATGGTGTTGATTATATTAAAAAGATATTTGCTTAGAATCTGGAAACCTTTGTAAATTATATTAAAACTCACTACCTTCTTTATAGGGAGTTGGGTTGTCATGATATTTTGGCCAATGATACATCAAAATAATTTGGATATATTCCCATTAATAGATATCCATAAGTTAAATATCGTGTATCAAAGAGTTAAATGAGTTTTTCAAGTGGCTCAACTGCTTTATTTAATAGCTGTTGTATGAAAATCAGTTTAAAATCTGATCTGCTGTTAATAGTTTGCACTTTAATGCTATTGATTAATCAAAGCAAAAGCTGCAATGTGATGTGAATACATATAGGG
>CAXMTQ010000139.1:0-6345 GCA_964196205.1 uncultured Desulfobacula sp. | reverse complement strand
CCTGTTTATTCCTTTTTCAGATTATCTGAGTATGTATAAAACAGTATATGATTCCCAAGTTGATTCAACTGTTGACTCAGCATTTTTGCCAGATGAGAAAACTTTAGATCTCTCTTTGCTGTTAAGTTTTAAAACATCCATTGAAAATCCTGAGATGGAAAACAGATCCATTAAAACACTGTACCACCGCTATGAATTATTACGGCAGCTCAGTGGGAACTCAAAGCGAAGAGATCATCTACATGAATTCAATGACTTTATAATACAATCCCACAAGACCATTACCCAGGAGTATAAAAACCGATCTATTGAATTTTCCTTGAAAAAAGAGGGAAATCGTGTAAAAATAGTTGCTCTCCCCAATAAGAGGTAAGATGTTATTATGGCAAGAATAATTACAATAACCAGTGGCAAGGGCGGAGTCGGAAAAACAAGCATCAGTCTTAATCTGTCTTTGTCCCTTGCATCAAAAGGATGTAAAGTATGCCTGTTTGATGCTGACCTTGGCCTTGCAAATGTAAATATACTCACAGGCATTTATCCCAAAAAAGATCTTGAGTCTGTAATCAGCGGGCAGTTCAGATTAAACGAAATCATTATCAAAGATTTTCAGGGAATAGATATTATCCCTGGAAGTTCAGGTGTAGAAAAAATTGCTGATCTTACTAAAACCCAGACCAAAACACTTATCAGAGCATTCTTAGACCTTGAAGATTATGATTATTTTATATTTGACACATCAGCCGGGATATCTTCCCAGGTTCTCTCATTTTGCATGGCATCCCATGAAATTATTCTTATTGCCACCTGCGAACCCACATCCCTGACTGATGCATATTCAATGCTCAAGGTTTTATCAAAGCATGGATATAACTGCCCGGTCAAAGTAGTAATCAACCAGGTGAAATCCGGCAGGGCAGCTCAAAAAGCATATTCCCAGTTAAAAGAGACTGTTAATAAATTTCTTTCCCTTAAGGTGCAGCCCCTGGGAATTATGGCCTCGGATAAAAATGTCAGAGCTGCTGTTATATCCCAGACACCATTTTTTATGCTTTTCCCTGACACAATTGCTTCAAAGTGCATAGAATCAATTACTAGGAAATTGATAACAAACTCAAGCCAATATGGAGATATGCCTCTTGAATTGTTCTGGGACAAGTGTCTTTCCTTTATTGAAAAACATCATAAACCCAAAGAAAAACCAGCCATTCCTGAAAAAACAGATACCCGGAACATAAGAAAAGACCAGGATATTAAAAAAATACTTTCCAGAATTGAAACAAGGCTCTCTTTGCTGACAAAAGAAGTGGGTGAAATAAAACAACTCCTTAAAAAAGATAAAAAGATTAAAGCCGTGCCCGAAGCAAAAGAAATATCTCTTGATTTTGAATCCTGGCTTAAAAAAGAATCTTAAACTCAAAAAGGATATTTTGTGAAATCTACTGCCCTTGAGGTAAACTTATCCGACACAAAGACTGATGTTGTCATTGATCCCAAGTATCAAGTTCTTCTTGAAATTGTTTCATCATATGTCGGTATCCTGAACAGGATGAATATTTTTTTGCAGGAGTTGTCCCATCCTTACAAAAACTGGGAGTTTATTGTAAGTGAAGCAAGACATTTCTCCCTGCAAAATTTTCATCTGTATAAGGGGCACTCTGATGGAGACAAGGCTCTGGCTCTTTTTGTTGATATTTTGCTCAAAGCTTTTGAATCAAATTTAAATTTAAAGATAAAAACAGGCGCTGCTGATAATTTAATGCTGTTTTTGCAGCATATTGTTAAAGACTCTGAAGATGAACTTGACAAATTTCTACCCATAATTGAAAAAGCTGTTCAAAAAATTGAATCCTTTGAAGGTGAAGATTTCTATTTTTTTGTCAAATCATATTATCAGCCTGATAAAATTGCAAAAACCCTGCTTGATTATCTTGAAGAGAATGCAATAATTTTCAAATCAATAAATCGTCTTTTAATAAAATTTTATAACTACTCATTTGATTACTGGTTAAACCAGGATGATCCTATTTCCTGGGTTGGCCAAAGTATTGATACAAACCTGCTTACCCCGGGCTTAAACAAAATATTAAAGGATGTCTCCCATGGAAAAATCAGGACATGGCAAAAAGATCTTGAAGCTGCCACAAAGAGATCAGATCAAAACTGGAAACTGACAACCAGGGATTTGACAAATCTTGTGGGTTTTCAGGAGTTTGTCAGCAGGGTCCGGGAAGTGCCTCAAAAAATAATGGAAGAGAGTAGTGATGATACTGCAGGGTTTCATCTAAAACTTACCTTTCTTTTTTATATTATTCAAATTCCAGGTATGACAAGCATACATGTCCAGGCCCTGCGGGATATAAACTCTACTTTAATATATTTGATTGACGATAAAGACTTTAAGCGGGATATCAATATCGTAGACAAAACATTTTCTCTTCTCAAAACTCTTAAGGGGAAATACCCTGACACAATTCTCGACTGTATTCATAAAATTGGAGATGCTGTTTATAAAACTTCCAAAACTGATTTGATAAACCATTTTATAGACGGGGTTGTTGACCATGGCTTCCAATTTCCTGAGATTGAGGGGACAGGTGAAGACTGGCAGATCAAAAGCAATAGTGCCCATGTGAAAAACATCCGTGTCTTTCTTGATCTAATAGGACAACACCCGAAAAAATCCAGAAGGCTTTTATCTGCATTAATTATATCCCTCTCCATTGGTGGAGTTTTTATCAAGGATACAGATCTGTTTCCAAGGGATATCAGCAAGTTTTTAAATTCTGATATTGAACCGGTGTTTGATCTTGTAAAACAGCTTTCAAGATTACTGCCTGCATTTTTCAACGAAATAGGTGCAGAGGGACAGCTTCGCGATATTTCCACCATCTTGGATGAATCTTCCCATCGCAAAGACAGATTAATTCATTTTTTAAGAAAACAGTGCCATGTTGGAAGCTCAAGCAGGATTGTGGATTTTATTCAGGAAGTAATTCTTTTCTGGAAAACCGGTGATAAAACTAAACTTGAGCCCTATGTTCCCCCATCAATTTATAATGAGATCCAGGGTTCAGGCCCCTTTGTTGACGGTCCAAAGACTATTCTCAATATTCTTGAATCCAATAATATATCCCTTCCCGATGATTACTTGATCCATACTGAGTTTGCTGTCAACAAAATGATTGATGATATAGGAGAGGTGGATGAGCAGGACAAAACCAGAGTTAAAATGATTTTTGAGTTTTACAGACTCTTAAACCTGAAATATCGCATTGATAATCTGGAACTTAAAAAATATCTCTCCTCATTTAATTCTGAGAACCTTCCAGACACAAAAGAACTTGTTCTGGCACTTGAAGAGAATAATCTAAAAGACAAAATTTTATCTCTTCTCTCTTATATGAAAGAGTTAAAAAAAATAATCCTTTCAGACAAAATTTATGAGGCCAATGAAGCCATTTATCATAAACGCCATTTTGCTGTTGATATCCCTTCCATGTACGGCAGTTACAATGAAGCAAAATTTGATGCTCTGGGATTGAGTTTAAGAATTGAAAGCATTCTCAATGTTCTGTTGGAAGACCTGGTTAACAGTATTGATCTTCAGGTAATTACAAAGTCAACATTTAACCGTATATACAGTATTTTGGATTTGTTCAAAAAGGCATTGGAGTTAGATGGCATTGTATCAAACCATCTGGATGTCCAGATGGATTTCTTAAAATTCTCTGTCAGCCTCAGGACATGTACTTTTACTCAATATCTTGATATTTTTAAAGGGTTTACAAGGGCTGTTGCCCATATCATCAATGATCATTTCAACAATATTCACTCTAACAATTTATCTCAGATAGAATCAAGGATAGGAAAGGGGCAAATCCTTGATAAATATCTGCCCAATAAATTTCAAAATGCCAAATCCCAATTTGATCATCGTGTGGCTGAGATGTTTTTCAGGGACCAGATTGCAACTTGTCTTGGGCTTCAGCAGTTGGATGTATTCCTGAACAGGATACTGCATACACTTTTTCAGCAGTCTGAAAAACTTTCACAAATTCATCTTAGCAGGTTGTTAAATTATGATCCCAAATTTGCGGTGATTGAGATTGGAAGTTTTGATGCCATCAGCAATAATATTATTTTCCTGGGTAATAAAGGATTAAACCTCGTCAAATTAAAAAAATTTGGTATATCAGTACCGGACGGCTTTATCATTACCACAGAAGTTTTTAAATGCAGGGGGATAATTAATAATTACAAACCTGCAAATAGAATTTTTAAAAAGAATGTGGCAAAAATGATAGCGAGTCTTGAAAAAAGGACTGGTAAAAAACTTGGAGATCTTAAACACCCTCTTTTATTATCAGTTAGAAGCGGTTCTTCCATATCGCAGCCAGGAATGCTGGATTCATTTCTAAATGTCGGGATCAATGAAGAGATAGCTGCAAGTATTGCAGAAGCAAGCAAAAATCCATGGTTTTCCTGGGACAGCTATCGAAGATCCATTCAAGGATATGGCATGGCTTTTGGCATTAAAAGAGATGAATTTGACCATATCATGTATCTGAAAAAGAAAAACCATGGTATTGAGTTTAAACGGTATTTTACCGGGGACCAGATGAAAGAAGTTGCCCTCTCCTACAAACAACTGCTGCTTGATTCCGGTGTTGAATTGATTGAATCACCTGTTGACCAGTTGTTCCTTGCCATTGACCAGGTTTTTTCCTCATGGGGCTCCAAAAGAGGAAAAGATTACAGGCGAATCATGGAAATATCAGAAGATTGGGGTACTGCAGTTACTATTCAAGCCATGGTATTTGGTAATCTTTCAAGGAAATCCGGATCAGGTGTAGTATTCAGTCACAGTCCAAAACTTCCAGGCGATTCAGTACGGCTCTGGGGTGATTTTACCATTGGCAATCAGGGAGAAGATGTCGTGTCCGGACTTGTAAAAACTCTTCCTATTTCAGAAATCCAGCGGGAACTTGAAGAGCGGGATTCAAAAACAAGCCTTGAAAAAAAATTCCCCGATATATATTTCCAATTAAGAAAAGTGGTTAACCAGTTGGTTTATGACCAGGGCTGGAATCCCCAGGAGATAGAATTTACCTTTGAAGGCGAAAATGCAAGTGATCTTTTTATCCTTCAGGCAAGGGATATGTCACAAAGGGATAGAAAAAGAATCGTGAACTTTGATGTGAGCCCACAGGAACTTGACAAAGCATATCTTGGCCAGGGGATTGGTGTCAGTGGAGGAGCCATGAACGGCAGAATTGTTTTTACCCTTCAGGAAATTGATTCTTTCAGAAAAAAAGATCCTGATATTAAATTGATTTTATTAAGAAATGATACTGTTCCCGATGATATCCTGGAAATTGATGCTGCAGACGGAATTTTAACAGCCAGGGGTGGACTTACATCCCATGCAGCGGTTGTTGCATACAATCTTAATAAAACCTGCATTGTTGGATGTGAAAATCTTGTTTGCAATGAGCATAAAAAAAAGTGTATGCTGAATAATATAAAAATGGTTTCTGGAGATTATATAAGTATTAACGGTCAGGAAGGATCAGTATATAAAGGCAAAATAAAAGTCAATTAAATACAAAAAGGAAATAAAAATGAATGCAAATGATCCTAAAACCCTTGGAATTAACGGGCTTGGAAGAATTGGAAAACTTTGTTTATGGCACCATGCAGGGCGAAAGTATTTTGATTCCCTTGTGATTAATGTAGGCCGGGAAGTAGGACAATCCTTCCAGGATATTATTCATTATATTGAAAGAGATACAACCTATGGCCGTCTGGATTCATTCCTTCACGGATATAATGCAGAACCTGTTATCACTGATGTGGATGAAGCCAATAAAACGTTAAGGGTAAATGGAGTCAAAGTAAAAATACTGCAAGAAAACAGGAACCCAAAAGATATCAAGTGGGCAGAAAATAATGCAAATATTGTAGTGGATACAACAGGACAGTTTTTAAACCCGTCTCTTGAAGCAAATGATCCAAAAGGCTCCATTAGAGGACATATTGAAGCAGGAGCCCAGAAAGTAATTGCTTCAGCTCCCCTTAAATTAACAGAAGGCGCGACAATGCCAGAAGATGCTGTAACAACTATCATGGGAATCAATGATGAAGATTATGACCCTTTGACCCATAATATTATTTCCAATGCCTCATGTACAACAACCTGTCTTGCTCACATGATCAAACCTCTGATTGACTATTTTGGTATTAAGAGAATTCTTTCTGCTTCCATGGCAACGATACATGCTGCCACAGGATCACAGCAGGTATTGGATCGACTGCCAAAGACTTCGGTCAAAGACCTTAGAA
>CAXMTQ010000138.1:319-6389 GCA_964196205.1 uncultured Desulfobacula sp. | reverse complement strand
GAATGTGTCTATTGATTATATGGCTCTATTGTCTGTTTGTATAAAATGACAAAGAGAGGATATATACCGGTACTATCTATTGGAGAATTAGTTATGTCATCAATATTAAAACCATTTATTGCACTTTATACAGCAGCTTTATTCCTGATGATGAGTTTAGGACTGCTGACAACAGTTGTCAGCTTGAAATTAACCATGGAAGGAATTTCAACTCAAGTGGCCGGACTTATTGTAACATCATATTTCATTGGCGTTATTGTGGGAAGCCTTTACTGCAAGAGCTTAATAAAAAGTGTAGGGCATATCAGATCATTTTGTGCCTTTGCAGCTATTATAACATTAATGGTCATGCTGCATGGTCTTTATATGTCTGCTGTTGCATGGGCTCTCTTCAGATTTTTCTCCGGCATTGCTGTAATTGGTCTTTTCATGGTTATTGAGAGTTGGCTCAATGAGTGCTCTCAATCTGACACAAGGGGACGGGTTTTTTCCATATACATGATTCTATGTTATCTTGGAAACGGTATTGGGCAACAATTTCTCAACTTTGGAGATGTAAAAGATCAAACTCTTTTTTTCGTAATAGGATTTTTACTGATGTTATGTGTTATCCCGGTTTCACTTACCCGTTCAATTCATCCTGATCTCCCCGAGGTAGAACCGGTCAGGTTAAAACAGATTTTTCAAAAGGCGCCTCTGGGAATACTTGGATGTTTTACAGCAGGTTTAGTCAACAGCTCATTTTACACCATGGGACCGATCTTCTGCCATAAAATAAATTTAAGTGTGTCCCAGGTATCTAATTTCATGACTATTGCTGTATTGGGGGGCCTTTTTCTTCAATGGCCGGTTGGTGCCTTTTCCGACCGCTTTGACAGATCTGTAGTTATGCCTGTAACAGGTGGTATATTTGCTCTAATCAGCTGTTTTATACTGCTGGCAGCTCCCCATATTTCTTTTACAGCCTTTTTGACTATAACTGCAATATTTGGCGGATTTATGTTTACTATCTATCCAACTGCAGTGGCAAGGGCCCATGATATGTTTGAACCTAAGGATGTTGTCAATGTCAGCTCGGCACTTCTGCTTTTTTTTGGTATCGGGGCAGTAATGGGTCCTCTGATTTCATCAACAGTAATTGAGTATATAGATAACCCATATGGGTTTTATGCATATTTTACATGCATAGGCGCTGCTTATACTATAGTTGCTTATATCTTAAGAAAAAAAGAGATTGCAAAAAGTATATCTGTGGAGGATCAGGTTGATTATAAGATAATGAAGCATACCTCGTAAATCGCTATACAGATTGATCCACGCTCGACAGGCTGTTACATAATGCAAATTTTTTCAAGTTCAAGGCGGAAAATAAATTTGACCACAGGCATACATGCAGTATCCCGAGGATCAAATTTATTTTTCCAACGAAGAAATTGGGAAAATTGGTGTTGTGTAACAGCATGTCTAATACTTTATGGTTCTCCGTCTTCATTATCATTGGAAACATTATTTCCACCATCTTCAGCTTCATCAACAATTTCAATACTCTCCTTGTCAGCCTCTTCTGATTGGGTCTGATTTTCAGGTTCAACCGGTTTTTTGGGTTTTGTAGGCACATTTTTTTTCCCGTAAAAATCAAAATCAGGTTTTATGGATGCAATGAGATCATCAAGTTCGACTCCCAGAACAGTCTCTTTTTCAATTAAGAGATCGGTTAATGCATGGAGCAGTTCAATATTCTCTTCAAGGATCTTTTTCGCTGTTTTGTATGCCCGTTTAATTAACAGAGCAACTTCGGCATCGATCTGTCTCGCTGTCTCTTCTGAATAGGATTTGGCCTGGGTCATTTCACGACCGATAAAAATATTGTCATCGTGATCTTCATAGGAGAGGGGAGGTAAATTGTCGCTCATGCCAAATGTCCTGATCATGCTGTTGGCAAGCTTAGTGGCCTGTTTGATGTCATTGGAGGCTCCTGTGCTGATGCGTTTGAAAATGATCTCTTCAGCAACACGACCTCCAAAGGCAATGGCAAGTTCATTCTCAAGCTGATCTTTGTATTTAAAATCTCCCTCTTCCGGAAGGAACCAGGTTACACCGGCAGCCCTGCCTCTCGGGATAATGGTAATTTTGTTGACTGCATCGGTATTTGGCAGAAATCTTGCCACAAGAGCATGCCCGCCTTCATGGTAAGCTGTTGTCTTCTTCTCTTCTTCCTTGATAACCTTTGATTTTCTTTCAAGACCCATATATACTTTGTCTTTTGAATCTTCAAAATCTTTCATGGTCAGTTTCTCATGATTCCGCTTGGCTGCAAGAAGAGCTGCTTCATTTACAAGATTTTCAAGATCTGCTCCGGAAAATCCAGGAGTTCCTTTTGCAAGAATCACAGGATCAACATCATCATCCAGCGGGGTTTTTTTCATGTGCACATTTAAAATACCTTCACGACCTTTAATATCAGGCATATCCACCATAACCTGACGGTCAAAACGTCCGGGTCGAAGCAGAGCCGGATCTAATACATCTGGTCGGTTGGTGGCTGCCATGAGGATTACTCCTTCATTGGATTCAAATCCATCCATTTCAACAAGCAGCTGGTTAAGGGTTTGTTCTCTCTCATCATGTCCTCCACCAAGGCCTGCGCCCCTCTGACGTCCAACTGCATCAATTTCATCAATAAATATAATACAGGGTGCATTTTTTTTGCCCTGGGCAAAGAGATCTCTTACCCTTGAAGCACCAACACCAACAAACATTTCAACAAAGTCAGACCCACTGATGGTAAAAAACGGTACTCCTGCTTCTCCTGCAACAGCTCTTGACAGAAGTGTTTTCCCTGTGCCGGGATTTCCAAGCAGCAGCACGCCTTTAGGGATTCGTCCTCCAAGACGTGTATATTTGTCGGGATTTTTCAGAAAATCTACAATTTCGGTTAACTCTTCCTTGGCTTCATCAATCCCCTCGACATTAGCAAAGGTGACTTTTTCTCCTTTTTCATCCAACAGTCTTGCGCGGCTTTTCCCAAATGACATGGCTTTGCCTCCGCCGGCACCTCCCTGCATCTGGCGCATGAAAAAGATCCACACACCAATGAGAACAATCATGGGCAGCCAGGAGATAATAATGGACATGAACCAGGAATTTTCAGACGGAGGTTTGGCTTTTATGGTGACGCCGTTGGTGCGCAGAAAAGTTATAAGTTCTCCATCTTCCGGTGCAAAACATTTATATCTGGCACCTTTTTCATCGGTTAAATAGAGATCCTGTCCCTGGATCACAACGCTTTGAATACGCCCTTCTTCAACCATTGCAAGGAACTGGGAATATCCTATATCTACCTGTCCTGTCTGCTGTTGCTGATTAAAGATATTGTAAAGCATGACCATCATCAGAATAATCACCAGCCACAGAGAAATATTTTTATAAAAATGATTCAAGGTGTTTCCTCTCTTTTTTTAAATAAAATTAGTTAGATATAATATTTGAGCGGTGAGCAGTATAGTGCTCTATTTATCTGTTGGCAGCTCAAAGCTTAAATCTCACATCCTCATTATATATAAACATGAAATATGAATATACAAGCAAAACTTAAGAAACGTCAAAATAATTATTGCCATCTCCACTGTTTTTCTCTTTTTTGCCTATTTCCCGCAAAGGTTTGTTCTCTTTTTTAAAAATAATAGTATCATTGTCTTTATAAACTCTTATTCGGTCGGGTAAATCAAGACTGGTGCCGGAAAAAGAAGTAAAAGCAAAATGGACAATGTCATTTATATGACCAAGAGTAATACGATTTAAATTTTTTTTAATTTTTTTAATGGCTTTTCTTAATACCCGGTTTAAAATGGCTGGATGAAAATCAGACAGTTTTTTTTTTGAAAATGTAATAGATGAAGTATCCGTTTTAAGCAGACAAAATTTAAACGCCTTTTGGGTTTCATTATCAAAATAATCCTCTTCAATCTTTAATATATTGCTTAGTCTGTCCAGGGCATCAATAATTTCAGGATTGAACTCAGATTGAAGATGTGGCAGTAAATTGTATCTGATTCTGTTTCTTAGATAAGCCATGTCATCATTTGAAGAATCAAACATAAACTTCTGGCTTCTGAATTTTAAAAAACCGAGTATATCTTTTTTTGATATTCTGATCATTGGTCTGATATAAATGTCGTCTCTTATGGGTGGGATTCCTGAAAGTCCTTTTGGTCCGGTTCCCCTTAAAAGGTTTATCAAGACAAGTTCAGCATTATCTTCTTTGTTGTGACCGGTGGCAATTTTTGTATATCCATGCTGATCTGCCAGGTGCTGGAAAAAATCATATCGAAGATCCCGCCCGGCCTCTTCAATTGACAATCCATGTTTCTTAGCATGGCCTTTTACATCAACCTGCCTGCAAAAAAAAGGCAGTGCCAGTTCTTTGGCAAATTTTTCAACAAAGACTTCATCTCTTAATGATTCTTCCCCTCTTAGCATGTGGTTAAGGTGTGCAATACCAATCTTGATTCTATATTTATCTTTTAAAACCAGCAGGGAAAGAACCAGAGAAATAGAGTCAGACCCGCCTGATACTGCTACAAGAACTATATCTCTAATCTTAATCATGGAAAAATCATCGATTGTACGGGTAATAGTTTTAAAGAAAAAAGTATCTTTAGAGGAGTTTAAATACTTCGAGTTATATGTTGTATCTACTTTCATTTTTTTTACTGTTTTGTTAAATTTTCAGGCAAATTCATAACAAAATCCCTGATTTCATTCCTTATTTTCCTGTAGCAATCTAATTTTTGTTCTGAATTATTAAACAGCTTTGCCATTTTTGGAGGGTCATCAAATCCAGCATGAATGATTCTATCTGTACCGGGAAACCATGGGCATTTTTCATGGGCATGGCTACACAGTGTGATGACATAATCAAAGGTATTATGCTGCAGTTCATCTAACAATTTGGATTTGTGGGTTGATATGTCCACCCCGGCTTCTGCCATAACCGTTACTGCATGGGGATTTAATCCATGGGTTTCAATTCCTGCTGAACAAGCATCAATAAGATTACCTTTTAAATATTTTGTCCAGCCTTCTGCCATCTGGCTTCTGCATGAGTTGCCTGTGCAGAGAAACAATATCTTTAATTTATCACCCATTTTTCAAATTATATCTCAAATATTACAACAAATCAGCAGCACCCGCCATCACCACAGGAAGCATTCTCTTTTCCTTTTATCCAGACCTGGATAATATAGGCTGCTCAGCCAACTCCCGGACTGACAGATATTGCCTTTGACGGACAATTTTGCACACAGGCACCACACTCCATACAAGCATTGAAATCAACAATATCAGCTTTATTGTCTTTCATTTCAAAAACTGCCTGGGGGCAGACTTCTGTGCACAGGCTGCAGCCAATACATTTTTCTTTGTCAAGCACCAGAGTTGATACATCTTCAAGGTGTCTTAGTTTCAAATCTTCCATATATAAATCCTTTAAAAGGTCAATTAGACCTGGTCAAAATGCGGAATATATCCACAACCCCGATGAAATTACTAAAGCTCCAAGCTGGGCAGGGATGTATCGTTTCATTTCCTTTTCAACACCCGAAGGGGAAGTAAAAGGTGTTGTTCCTGTAAAATTCATGGCAAGAAAAGAGCTGATAGCGACACTGAATAAGAATAGTGCCAGAAAGCCTGCTATACCATTAATTAAAGAAGAAACCACAATTAAAAAGAGGATGGAAAAAATGCTTCCAACAATAATTCCCTTCAGGGCAAACTCCCTGGACGGGATAAAAGGCAGCAGTACCGGAGTTAGAAAAGCACCGGATAAGATACCTGAAACAAGTGCCAGTATTGATATCATAACTCTTTCCCATATGTGTGAAAAAGAGAAAATTCCAGGGCCTATGCCTGCAATGATTAAGAGCACAAATGCAGTAATAAAAGCGGGTTTCAGAATGGCTTGAATTTCAACTGGTATTAAAATAAATCTTTCATAAATTGTAAAGGTTGCCTGTCTCATCTTTTTATCAGCTTTTTTATTGTTCTTTAGAAAAGCGGGGATATCATTGGC
>CAXMTQ010000138.1:0-235 GCA_964196205.1 uncultured Desulfobacula sp. | reverse complement strand
ATACATTTATACCTTTTGTATCCAGAACCAGAATCCAGGCATTGACACCATCAAGTTCCTTTCTCAAATGATCAAATGTTAATTTGAAATTCGCTGTAACAAGTACCTCACTGTTTTTGTCTGGTGTACCCATACCATAAAGCCCTGGAGTCACTGTATATTTATATCGATTGATGCCGCATCTGACATAAAAGGTTGAAAAAAGGTCATCTTTTCCAAGTTTTGATTTGATGAC
>CAXMTQ010000137.1:0-6414 GCA_964196205.1 uncultured Desulfobacula sp. | reverse complement strand
GAACATGTCCACCTGCTATAAGCCCGATACTGATAATTAATATACCAAAGCCCTGGGCAAGAGTGAAATACTGATTTTTAACACAATATTTTAAAACCGGAGTATATATTGTTTGTATAAAAAATGACAACGTCTTTTCAATTCTGTCACGAATCCATCCATGGGCATCAAGTATATCCTTTTTCAACCAGTCAAGCCAGAAGAAGCAAATCCTGAAAATCAAAGTTTTTTTCTTTCTTGAAGGCGTTAGTGCATGATCAAGATGAGCTGGAAGTATTACAAAGGCTTCCACAAGAGAAAAAGCAAGAATACAGATTACTGCCTGGGGCATGATATAGATAAACTTACCCATAATACCTGCAATATGCATCAACGGTGTAAATGCCACAATGGTTGTAGTAACTGCCATAACAACAGGTGCCCCAATCTGTTCCACGCTGTCAATAACAGCCTGTTTTGGAGATTTTCCTGTTTTATAATGGGTATAGACATTCTCCCCCACAATAATGGCATCATCCACAAGAATACCCAGTGTCATGATAAAACCGAACAGGGATAACATGTTAATGGATGCACCAAAATAGTCTAAAATAAGGAATGCCCCCATAAATGATATGGGAATTCCTGCTGCAACCCAGAAAGCAAGTCCAAAATCAAGGAAAAGCGCCAGAACAATAAACACCAGCAGTATTCCCTGGACACCATTTTTCAATAAAAGGTCAATTCTGCCCTGGACCATTTCTGCTATATCATACCAATATCCAAAAGTAATACCCTCTGGAATTGAATCCTTATGATTCTCAATATATTGCTTAACCGTTTTTGAAATGGCAATATTATCCTGGCTGTCAGTTCTCTTGACAACTACAATAACAGCAGGTTTGCCATTAAATCTTGCCTTGATATCAGTATCTTCAAAGCCATCAATCACCTTGGCAACATCGGCAAGCCTTATGGTTGTTCCATCCTCCCTTGTAACTACTGGAATTTGTTCAAACTCTTCCCCGGTATAAAGCTTACCTTTAGCACGTACAAGAAATTCTCCTCCCTTTGTTTTGATTTTCCCGCCAGGCAGGTCAAGGCTTCCTGATTTTACTGCTGCTGCAACCTGGTCAAATGAAAGATTAAATTTTCTTAAACTCTCTTCAGACACTTCAATGGAGATTTCGTAATCTCTGACACCAATGAGGCTTGCGAGTGATATATCATCGGTTTCCAGAAGATCATCTCTTATTTTTTCAGCAGTCTCCCTTAATACTCTTTCACTGGCATCACCATACAAAGCAAGATATATTGCCGGTTCATTCTGTTTTATCTCTACAACAACATGATCTTCTGCTTTTTCAGGAAATGAATCAATCAAATCCAACTCTGTTTTTATCTCATCTAATTTTTCATTTATATCCGTACCAGATTCCAATTCCAGAGTAACAGATCCATATCCCTCAAGGGCAGTGGAATAGACTGTTTTTACATCTTCAAGACTTTTGAGCTGTTCCTCAACCTTGATACACACACCCTCTTCAACTTCTTCCGGAGATGCCCCGGGGTATGGGATACCAATATCAATCATATCAAGGGAAAACTGAGGAAACATTTCGCGTTTCATGTTTAAAACAGTATAAAGCCCTGCCACAATGAGAAACACCATGATCAGATTCACAGAGACCCTGTGCTCAACAGACCATTTACCCAGTGCTTTCATGTTTTGAAACCTCTATTTCCCATTTTGTTGAATCTTTAATTCCATTCCATCAAGTGCTCCTGGAAGCGGCGAAACAATGATCTTATCTCCTAAGTTCAGGCCACTATCAATATAGATTTCATCCTCAAACTTTCTTAGAATCCTGACTTTTTTCATTTTCAGATGGCCGCTATTTATCGTATAAAGTGTATTCTCACGTTTTAACAGATATCGTGGCAGCACAAAAATATTCTTGTACGTTTCTCCTATAATACTGCATTTAACAAATGCACCCGGTTTTAATTCAAAAATATTTTTTAATTTCGATTCAGGCTTAAGTATCTCAAGGGTCATTGGCAAGGTTCTTGTTGTCTGATCAATACTGGCTTTTATTCTGACGACCTCTGCATCCCATACAAAGGGTAGCATCTTATCAAGGTTAGCCATGGTCACTTTTGCTTTTGGTGTTTTCCCCTCTTCGAAAAAAGATTCAATCCATCTCAGTTTTTCCAAAGGAATTCTCACATCCACATCCAGGTTGCCCTTTTGATAAATTGAACCCATGATCTGTCCGGGATTTATATACTCCCCGATCTCTGCAGATTTATTTAGAATAAATCCATCAAAATCAGATACAATGCTGGTTTTTTCCAGGGCAAGATCAGCTTTTTGAAAATCAACACTGGCCATGGCAAGGGCACTCTCTTTCTGCTCCATCAAAGTATCAGTCAATGAAAGCCTGTTGCTTAAGTTCTGAGATTGTATCTTTGCCTGTAAATATTGCTGTTCAGCTCTGTCAAGACTGTTTTTTGAAGCAAATTGATTTTCACTCAATGTTTTGATTCTTTCCAACTCTTTTTCAACAAGTTTCAGATTAGCGCTGGAGAGTTTGATATCATTTTTCAGATTTTCAATATCCTGTTGTAATTGCTTAATATCTGTCTTTGCCTGTCTTATTTGAACCTTTCCGGTCTGCCTGTTTAATTTATAAGATCTTTGATCAATTCTGATTAAAACCTGACCTTTTTCAATTTCACCACCCTCAATAAAAGATGGATGGATAAAATCAATTCTCCCTGAAACTTCTGCAGTTATTTTTACCAGTTTTCCCGGCTTGACCGTACCATATGCCTCCACGGTCATGACTTTTGAAACAGGTTTTGCTGTTATCACTCTGACACTGACAGGAGTGTTGATAATCTCTTTTTTCTCAGGCTCTTTTTTCAAAGATATAAGAAATTTTGCCAGGGCAACGGCAATAATCAAAACAATAACAACCCTTAAAAATCTAAAGAGAAAAGATGTGATTTTTTTAATTCCTGATATTTTTTCCATAATCAATATTCTCCGTTAAAGCTGCCGGATCTCTTAAGGGTGTTTTAAGTCTAGATAAAAAGCAATAAAAAAAAATGATTAAATACCATCGACAGGCTGTTACAGTTTGTAACAGCCTGTCGAGCATTTTATAATTTTCACAGGTCTCTTTCAACTGCAGTTTTATTAAACTATTTTTTTGTTTTAGTTTTTTTAGGCAGACTCTTTTTTTCTGCAGGCTTTGCCGCTTTTTTTTTCTGGGGCTTCATTCCTCTTAAGACAGGTACAAGTTCCATTCTGTTTTCTGCAAGCAAGAGAGAGATCTCTTCAAGTTGAGTCTCATTGAGCTTGATTTTAGATTTTTCCAGGAATTCAAACAAATTGTCGGCAATATCAAGCATTTTATCATAGGCGTCTGCTTCTTTTTTTGTCGCAAATGTCATCTTTTCCTCTCCATTCCTGACAACGATGTACTTTACAATTACAGCCATTTTATCTCCCTTGGATCAGTTTTTTTTTATAGTTTTAATATAAAAAAGAATGCAGGTAAAGAGTTTTCCTGCCTAAACTCAATATTTGCTACAGCATCCTGTTACAGCCTGTCAAGATATTTCTGGCAAAGCCATATGAGAACAAGCACTGGAAGACCAATCAAAGCGGTAATCAAAAAAAATGTTGAATATCCCAGATTATCGACTATAGCACCGGAATAACCACCAAAACCTTTGGGGATAAGGGTCATCAGGGAGCTGAAAATTGCATATTGAATGGCTGTAAACCTGACGCTGGTAAGACTTGATAAAAAGGCCACAAAGGCTGCGCTTGCAAGCCCTGCCGATAGATTGTCAGCTGAAATAACAAGGTATAACATGGTTATATTATGCCCTGATCCAACCATGGCCATAAAGAGCAGATTTGTCAAAGAAGAGAGTATGGCTCCTGCAAACAGTATTTTCATCATCCCATATCTTATTGAGAGAATCCCCCCCATAAAACCGCCGGCTATGGTCATGAAAAGGCCGAAAGTTTTCACAACACTTGCTATTTGTGTCTTTGTGAATCCAAGATCCTGATAAAAAACATTTGAAATTACGCCCAATACTATATCGGAAATCCGGTATAAACCAATTAATGCAAGCAGGAGCCAGGCAGCAAAAATTCCATAGCGTTTAAAAAAATCAGCAACAGGACCAATGTAACTGTCAACAACCATTTTCCGGTTCACAAACCCGGTTGACATAACAAATTTTGCAATAAGTGCTGCAACACCAATTCCTGAGCCCAGCCTGACAAGTTCAATTAAAAAACCAGATAGATACCAATTACCAAGCCAGGCTCCAAGGGTTGCCTTTAAGCTGGCAGCCGCACCAGAACTGAAATAAAAGGTGGTGATAAATCCTCCTGCAGCAAGCAGAAACAAAAATAGAAATCCCAGATAGTCCTTTAGAGGATACTTTTTCTCTTCATTTGATTTTGTTTCAGGTTCAGGGATAAGTATGGCAGTTACAACACCAACCAGCATAAATGCAGCCATGATATAGTAAGAACTCTGCCAGGCTGTAAAGTTGTAATTTCCCTTTGAAGAACCAAACAGTTCCGCAAGGAAAAGAGCACCTGCACCTGCAACAAGCATGGCAGTTCTGTACCCGGCAATATATGCAGAGGCCATCAATCCCTGGAGATCAGTTCCTGCAGATTCTATCCTGTATGCATCAATGACAATATCCTGTGTTGCTGAAGAGAACCCAAGCATTACTGCTGCAACTGCCATTATTGTCAGATGATGGCCGCCAGATGCAGGATCAGTACTTGCCATCCATAAAATTGCACAGATAACACCAGCCTGTGCTGTTAGAATCCAGCTTCTCCTGCGGCCAAACAAATTGGTCAAATATGGGATTGGCATCCTGTCAACCAGGGGAGCCCAGACAAATTTGAATGAATATCCCAAAGCAGCCCAGGAAAAAAAAGTAACAGTAGCGCGCTCAATTCCTGCCTCCCTGAGCCACAGCGAAAGGGATGAAAAAATCAATAATATGGGTATGCCGGCGGAGAATCCAAAAAAAAGCATTGTTACAACCCGTGGATGAAAAAAGGATTGCACAGATTGCTTCCAGTCACGGTTAGCTTGTTTATTCATTGTAATAAATAAGCAGACTATTACAGGGTGAGTTCAAAATTGCAGGGGACTGCAAAACAGTCAATAGTTGAATTACTCTTTTTAAGTTCAATTTTACATTTATTAACAATCTTGTCCATCTGTCTGTCTGTCCTGTCCTGATTCAAATGAAACAGTCCAAGTTTTTTGACCTTTGCTTTTACTGCAAAATCCAATACTTGTGGAATCGAAGAGTGACCCCAGTTTATTTTGCGTTTATATTCCTCTTTGGTGTATTCTCCGTCATGGAACAATAGATCTGCATTTTTTACAAATTTAAGGTGGGCATCATAACCTCTGCTTCCAGAATGATCAAAGCCGAGTTCATTATCCGTAAAAAATACAAAAGATTTTCCATCTTCAATGAATTTATATCCCAGAGCGCCGCCAAAATGGCTCACAGGAATGGTTTCAATGCTCACTGATCCGATATTAAATTTATTATTTAATCTCTTTTCAAATTTTATATCTGCGTTCAAATTCTTCAAAGTAATGGGGAAAAACGGCTGTTCCAACACTTTTTTAAAAACATCATGGGTATTGATACCAGAAAATTTTCGATCCTGGATAATAACTTCAACTTTTTTAAAAAGAAACGGCCTGAAAAAAGCAATTCCCATGATATGGTCCCAGTGGGCATGGGTAAATAGAAGATAATACTTGGTTATATCCCTCTCAATAAGGCTTTTCCCAAGACGTCTAAATCCTGTGCCTGCGTCAACAATAATTGTTTCTCCTGTTTTTGCAGTAATTTCAATACAGGTGGTATCACCCCCATACTTGACATACTCATCACCTGATACAGGTATAGACCCTCTTGATCCCCAACATTTAATATCCATTACTCTCCTGTATCACAAGATAGGCTCTTTATCCATAAATAATTGAATTTTTAAGTTTAGGCAATATTATACAACATGTAATAATGATATTTGTGTATAAAATATTACGCATTGAGTATAAAACCAATAGATTTTTGATATGACCCGTTACAGTCTGATAACCTTATGTCCGCCGGATGGACATTGCAATACCCTGAAGGGCAGAAGCCAAGTTTTAAGATTATCTCCGCTGACCGCCCTGAACTCGCTCGCACCTCGCTCAAACAGCAGGGCGGCTTAATCGCTCCAATAATCAAGAACTTGTAAGCAAAGATCCATATGCTCCCATAAGGTTATCACCCTTCCACTGAAGTGATTACAAAAAATACTTTAATATGGCCTAATGGCCGAGAATGATGCCTTGAGCATATATAATT
>CAXMTQ010000136.1:0-6525 GCA_964196205.1 uncultured Desulfobacula sp. | reverse complement strand
GAGCCCTGTATAAACACAATCTTTTTGAGTATCATCTTCCTGAATACTCCATCCTCAGACACGATCTGTTTTCAAAACAGACGTGGGAAGTTTTGGGGCTTACCAAACAACAGCTTGCAGCAGCAGGTGCTGTGATCGGCGGTACTGCAGGGGCTGTATTAGATACTGCAGCAGCAGGTATTACATTTGGAATCTTTACTGCCGTGGGCGGAGCATTAGGTGCTGGTTCTGCCTGGTTTGGCGGGAAAAAAATGACCAGAGTTAAAAAGGCAGGTATACGGCTTGGCCAGGATAAACTTCAGTTGGGACCCAATAAAAACATTCAGCTTCTCTATATCCTCATTGACAGGGTTTTGATTTATTATTCCCACATCATAAACCGATCCCATGGCCGCAGGGATTTGCAGGAGTTGTCACAAAAAAAAGAGAGTGATAAAAAAGGTTATTCCACAGGTTTTTCCACAAACCAGAGAAAGATATGCACAAGATATTTCAAAGTTATTAGCGGACAATCCCTTATCAAGGATAAAAAGGTGGTATCTGATTTTGAAGAATTTATTGAATCCATGCTCAATAAAATATCTCGACATTAAACTTTTCTTCCAAAGGGGATTCTCAGTTTTTTCATTCGTTTTCTCAAAGTTGACGGGTGAATATTGAGTATCTTTGCAGCTCCTTTGCTCCCTTCTACACGACCATTGCAGGAATCAAGGATGAATTGAATATGGCCTGCCATCACTTTGTCAAGCTCCAGGAATTCAACAGGGAGCTTATTATTGGACTGTGTTTTTGGTTTTATCTCACTCTTTTGAGATATTCCAATATCCTTGAAATAAAGAAGATTTTTCTGATCAAGGATCAGGGAACGTTCCACTGCATTTTCAAGTTCTCTTATATTTCCCGGCCAGTGATATGCCATGAGTTGATCTATGGTGCCAGGGGCAGGAACTGGAATATTAAAGCGTTTCATCTCCTTTGATTTTTTTTCTATGAAATGATGCACCAGTGCCGGGATATCTTTTTTCCGCTCTTTTAATGGGGGAATCACAATAGGGAAGACCCTGAGCCTGAAAAAAAGATCAGCTCTGAATTGTTTTAATTCCATCATTTTTTCAAGGTTTTTATGTGTTGCAGCAATGATTCTGATATTGACCCGTATGGTCTGGGTGCTGCCTATTCGGTCAATTTCTTTCTCCTGAAGTACCCTCAAAAGTCTGATCTGGGCTTCAGGTGTGAGTTCTCCTATTTCATCAAGAAACAGGGTCCCTCCATGGGCGCGTTCAATACGACCCCGTTTTTGTGCAACAGCCCCTGTGAATGCTCCTTTTTCATATCCAAACAGTTCACTGTCCAAAAGAGTGGCAGGGATAGCACCGCAGTTCACCCGGATAAAGGGCCCGTCTTTGCGCAGTGATGAATTGTGAATTGCACTGGCAATAACTTCTTTGCCTGTGCCTGTCTCACCAAGGAGCAGGACAGGGCTTTCCAGAGGAGAAACCTGACGAACCATTTCCATTACATTTTTTAATCCCAGATCAGCTCCTATTACATTTTCACCCGATATTCTGCGTAGTTCATCCTGAAGATATCTGTTGTCGTCTGTGAGAAGATTCTTTAAACTTTTCAGCTCCCTGTATCGCAGACTATTTGTAAGTGCAATGGCACATGGTTTGCTCAAAAGAGTCAAAAGCTTGATATGTTCCCGGGTGAATTTTTCTTTCCCATTATTAAAAACACTGAAAACCCCAAGCATTGTTCTTTCAAGGACCAGATCCATGACAATGGCTGACAGATCAGATGCCCCAAGTTTACTGGCTACAGGGCCTGTAACAGGATCATCTCCGAGCCGGTCAATTAACCTGATACGAACCGAACGCTGGTCTTCAACCTGTTTGCGTCCTTTGGCAGACAGTTGTATTTTCATTGAAGAAATTTCTCCGGATTTAACAGTGGCAAGGGCAATGGTTTCAACAATGCCTGCATTGCGGTGATATACATGGAATCCCATCTGGCCTGCAGGTAAAAAATTGCGTACGTATAAAAAATATTGATGCAGGGCCTTTTCAATCTCAAGACTTCCGCATATTTTCAGCGTTGCCTGTGTAAAAAATTCTTTTTCATCGACTTGCATGGCAGTTCCTTTTAAATATGTTTCCATGGATTGCGTCTCCTGTAAAATATTCTATCTTATTTGCCAGTTTATATTAAAACTGGATAATAGAATAGTATTTTTTTATAGCAAATCAGATATTTATTAATATTCATGTTTTTGTATAAAAATATTGCAAACTCTTTATTAATATGTCTAATAATGAGCATGCATATATCAAGGTATGGTAAATCACATGAAGCCAAGAAGTAATAAACTTGTTATAATTATAAGCCTGCTTCTTATTACTGGCTTTGCAGCAACAAATCTGGCAAGCTATTATGTTTCAAGAGCATCATTAAGATCACATATTAAACTGAAAGAACTTCCATTAACCTGTGATAATATCTATTCTGAAATTCAAAAAGATATTCTTCCCCCGATTTTTATCTCATCTCTCATGGCAAATGACACTTTTTTAAGGGAGTGGGTAATTCAAGGTGAAAATGATATAGATAAAATTACACGGTATCTTAAGGCAATTCAGGAAAAATATAATACAATTACAAGTTTTTTTGTATCGGAAAAAACTAGGAATTATTATCATGCAGATGGAATTTTAAAAAAAGTAAACCCTGAAAACGAGAGTGATAAATGGTATTTCAGGGTACAATCCCTGAAATCTGGTTATGAAATTAATGTTGATCCCGACATGGCTAACAATGAAGCAATGACTGTTTTTATAAATTACCGGGTTTATGATTATGAGAATAATTTTATTGGAGCAACTGGGGTCGGCCTTGCAGTTACTGCTGTAAAAGCACTTATTAAAAAGTATCAGAAAAACTATGATAGAAATATCTACTTTGTTGATGATAAGGGAGATATACAACTCAATGGGTCAAATATGCTAAACTCAGTGGGCAATATTTCTCAGATTCAAGGCCTGTCAAGCTATGCAGATGAAATTTTATCAAAAAAAAGCACCTCTTTCACATACAAAAAGAGTGAAAAGACAATCCATTTAAATACAAGATATATACCTGAACTCAAACTGTTTTTATTGGTTGAACAGGCAGAAGAAAAATCAAAAGGGGAAATTTTTAATACCCTGCTTGTAAATTTTGCTGTCTCTGCAGTAATCACAATTATTATTCTCATTTTAACAAATTTGACAATCTCATCTTTTCAGAGCAGGCTGAAAAAAATGGCATCCATAGATGGATTAACAGGTATATATAATCGTCATGCTTTTGATATTATTATGAATCAGGTTATTAAGGGCGCCCAGCGGAAAGATCTTGACCTCGCAATTATTTCTTTTGATATTGATCATTTTAAAAAAATCAATGATGAATTCGGCCATCTGGCAGGGGATTTAGTCATTAAAAATATTGTCACCCTTACAAAGGATATCATAAGAGAATCCGATTCCTTTTGTCGATGGGGTGGTGAAGAGTTTCTAATCCTTTTAAAAGATTGCAGCATTGATGATGGATTTTTGATTTGTGAAAAAATCAGGGAAGCTGTTTTTAATACGCATGTTATTTATAAAGGGGAAAAAATTTTTTCAAGCGTAAGTCTTGGTGTAGCACATTATCGTTCTGACGAAGATCAGATTGGTCTGTTATCCCGAGTTGATAAACTTTTATATCTTGCAAAACAAAACGGAAGAAACAGGTCTGAAAAAGAGACCCCTGCTCCCGCTTCTGTTTAACCCGGTTACAGCATCACCTCTCCAAATACCACTGTTGTGGCAATCTAAAAGTATTGTTTTCTGTTTTTGTCATTTGCAAGGTCTTATAATTAAGAAATTTGTAAAATCTCCATAATAGTAAAAACTGGTGTTGTTATTATTCGTTTTACTTCTATAACTGTCAAATAGTACAGAAAATTCATGTTGATAAAGCCTTGTTTTTATTAATGTTGTATAAGTATTTGTTTTGTTAAGATTTTATTAAAGTGGTATGGTTTTTGCTATTATTTCATTAAGACTGATAATAGTAACTGAATATTTGTTACATCCCCCAGTGGAGGGATGTTTACCTGTAACGAGTCAAAGGAAAAATCTTATTACTTAAAGAAAATATTCAGAAAACAAAAACATAGGAGGAGAATCAATGGAAATCAAGAAAATTTGTGTTTTGGGTGCAGGACTCATGGGTGCCGGCATTGCTCAAACTGCAGCCCAGGCAGGATTTGATGTAAGTATACGGGATATGGAAGATCGTTTTGTGGAAAATGGGATGGCTTCTATTAAAAATAATCTTGACAGGGCTGTTTCCAAAGGGAAAATGGGAAAAGATGAAGCTTCAAAGGTTATGGGTAGAATTAAAGGAACCATAGATCTTAAAGAGGCAGCCTGTGATGCTGATATGGTTATTGAGGCTATTATTGAAATCATGGAAGTGAAAAAGCAGGTTTATAAAGAGCTTGATACCTTGTGTAAAAAAGAGACTGTATTTGCTTCCAATACTTCAGGCCTTTCCATTACAGAAATGGCAAGTGTTACCCAAAGGCCAGGGCAGGTAATAGGTATGCATTTTTTTAATCCTGTTCCCGTCATGAGGCTGGTAGAATTAATAAGGGGATTTGCCACCACTGATGAAACCCTTGAAATAGCCATGGCATTTGTTGAAAAAATTCAAAAGGTTTCCATAGAAGTGAAAGAATCTCCGGGATTTGCTGTGAACCGGATTTTGTGCCCCATGATAAATGAGGCTATTTTTGTTCTTGCAGAAGGTATTGCCAAAGCCAAGGATATTGATGACGGTATGACACTTGGTGCAAATCATCCAATAGGCCCCCTTGCTCTTGCTGATATGGTGGGACTTGATACCATCCTTTTTGTTCTGGATGGGTTTCACAAAGAGCTTGGAGAAGATAAATACCGTCCTGCCCCTTTATTGCGCAAAATGGTAAGAGCCGGGTATCTCGGGCGCAAGAGCGGTAAGGGTTTTTACGACTACACAAAGTAATTAATATCGGGGGAAATATGGCACAACTTGTTGCAGATAGAAGGGATGTGGATTTTGTACTTCACGAGCAATTAGAAGTAGAAAAACTAAGTGCGTTTGAAAAGTTTGAAGATTTTAATAAAAAGACCATTGATCTTGTTGTTTCAGAAGCAAGAAACCTTGCACTTAAAGAGCTGTTGACCTGTATGAAAGATACAGATGAGCAGGGGTGTACCTTTGAAAACGGAACTGTAAAAGTACCGGAAGCTTTTCACAGGGTTTATGACCTGTTCAAAGAGGGTGAATGGATTGCAATGTGTGATGACCCTGAATATGGAGGTCAGGGTATGCCCCATGTTGTGGCAATGGCATCTGATCATTATTTTAATGGGGCAAACTATCCTTTTATGCTCCATAATATTTTGATCCACGGGGCTGGAAAACTTGTTGAGCGTTTTGGTACAGAAAAGCAGAAACAACTTTTTCTTAAAAAAATGTACACAGGTGAATGGGGCGGTTCGATGCTCTTGACTGAACCAGAAGCCGGTTCTGATGTGGGAGCTTTGACCACAAAAGCAGTAAAAAATGATGATGGTACCTATTCCATTACTGGAAATAAAATTTTTATCTCCTCGGGTGATAATGATCTTGTCGAAAATATTATTCACCCGGTACTGGCAAGGATCGAAGGTGCTCCTGAAGGGACTTCAGGAATCTCACTGTTTCTGGTTCCAAAGTTCTGGATAAATGATGACGGCAGCCAGGGAGAATTTAACGATATAGTCTGTACTGGTATTGAAGAAAAAATGGGAATTCACGGCAGTCCTACCTGTTCCATGGCGCTTGGAGGCAAAGGTCAATGCCGCGGGACTCTTCTTGGAAAAGAGAACAAAGGCATGATGGCCATGTTTGTCATGATGAACGAAGCCCGTCTTCATGTTGGAATGCAGGGATTTTCATGTGCATCAGCATCCTATCTTAATGCTTTGAACTATGCAAGGGAGCGGGTGCAGGGTAAACATCTCCAGGCAGCCAGGGATGCTGCCGGAGTCCCCATTATCCAGCATCCAGATATCAGGCGAATCCTTTTGACCATGAAATCATATTCAGAGGGCATGAGAAGTATCCTTTTTTATATTGGTCTGCTGCAGGATATGGTCAAGGTCAGTAAAGATGAAACTGAAAGGACTATAAATCAGGGCCTTATAGATGTTCTTATTCCTGTAGCCAAAGGGTATATTACTGACAGAGCCTTTGAAATGTGCAGCCATGGTATCCAGGTTTTTGGTGGTTACGGATTTACAAAAGAGTATCCTCAGGAACAGCTTTTAAGGGATTGTAAGATCACCCAGATTTATGAAGGCACAAATGGAATACAGGCCATGGATCTTCTGGCAAGAAAACTTTTCCTTAACAAAGGCCAATCCTTTAAAGATTTGATTGATGAAATACAAAAAACTATTGATAAAGCAACAGGTA
>CAXMTQ010000135.1:0-6526 GCA_964196205.1 uncultured Desulfobacula sp. | reverse complement strand
GCTATTAAATATTGTGATTTGCAGACCAAAGAATTTAATCTGTTTTTTCAAGAAGTAATAGATAAAAACAGGTATGATTTTTTAATTTCAAATCATTTTAACCGCCTGGCAGTTACAGTGTCTCACCTGGAGCAGCAGACAAAGATTTTTTCCAACCTGTTATTTTCTGATAAACAAGAGGAGAAAAAGGCCATAAAAATTATTTATGACCTTGAACAAAATGTAGCCAGACTTGAATCCATTGTAAAGAAATCTATTGAGAGTTGTGTAAAGGACTTAAAAGAGAAAATACACTCAAATCAAGAAAATGCCTTTATGGGGGAGCATAAAGCACTCTTAAACAACACTTTGGAATATATTAACAATGCATCATCAATTGATGTTGCACAATACAAAACAACTACAGATGAATCCTTTAATCAGATTCTCTATTTAATGTTTCAAGATTTTAAACGTAATCTTGATCTATATGTACTTGAAAATGTTAAGCCGGAATTAAAAAGATTTGTTAAAACTCAAGAAGAGGAAATTATATCATATTTTTACTCATTATTTGATTCTTTTCAAATTGATCTGATCAAAGATTCTGATATCTCCGGTGTTTTTAAAAATTTGCCAAATCCTGCAACGCAGTATAATGGTTCCGTCTCTTTAGAAAAAATTAAAAAAATATTGGGCATTAAAATGCCTGTCACGGTTTTTGAGGCAAAATATACTTCAAAAATCCGGGCAAATGTATTAACAGGTTTTGGCGTTCATACTCTCTCCGGAATATTATCCATTTTATTTAAACAAAAGAGAGTGTTTTCCTTTTCGCCAGGGTTAAACAAGGCTGCTATAAAAATCAGACAAGAAAATCTGAAGCTTATAAAAACCCAATTTAAACAATACTATATCAATCTGGAAACTGATTATTTGATACCGCTGATTGAAGCTGTCACAAGAGATTTTAAGGAGAAAATCAATAAACGATTTGCTCTCTATTACTCTTATAAATCAGAAGCTGAACATATTTTTTCCTTGAAACAATCCCAAAGAGAGGAACAAAAAAAGCAGATCAGCTTAATTCAAAAAGAAATTGAGCAGGTAATCATCCAGTGCAACAGTGTTCTCCCAATGGGTTTGCGTGTTGAGAAAAATGTAATTCCAGGAAAGAATCGTTTATGATCTTAGACTCACATTAATTTATTTTTATTTGCATAGTCTATCACAAATTTTATTTCCTGTTTTTTGGTTTTTAATTTCCCGTCTAATTTTTCATTTAATACCTTGTCTAATATGTTTCCAAAAATTTTACCTGGTTTTAACCCAATTTTTTGTAAATCTCTTCCCTGAATGTAAGGTTTTATGTTTCTTTGATGGGTATAAAATAAGGATATGGCCTTTTTGGCCTTCTCATCCTTTGCAAGGGCCATCATGTATAAAATAAATTCTGTTTTACAAGTAATAAGAGCCCAGTAAAGGTCTTGAGTGGAATATTTTGATGAGTTTTCAATAACAGCCAGTTTTTTTTCTGCTTTTAATCTCTTCTCCAGGAGAATGCCGCGTTCCCTTAAAGGTATGTTAAGTCTGGTACAGATTTGTTCGCAAACACTGTATGAGCATCTATTTAAAAGTGCCATAAAATAGACTGCCCACCTTGGGTATTGTTCTTTAACATATAAAAGGTCATGCCAGGATAATATTTTATTTACAGATTCAAGCAATTGGTAAGTATTTGGAATAAAGTCAAGACGTTTATGAATAACTTTTTCAAGGCCATACCCTTCCATCATTTTAATGGCAGGGATTGGATTCTCTTCTTCAAAAATTTGTTTTAGTTCAGATAAAACACGAAGTCCACTTAAATTTTTAAAGCAATCTATCTTAATGGCATTTTTGATTAAATTAGAGGTAACTTTTCCAATTTTGAACCCAAACCGGTTAGAAAATTTAATGGCTCGAAATATACGTGTTGGGTCTTCAACAAAGCTTAAATTGTGTATGATTCTGATGGTTTTATCTTTTAAATCCCTGTTTGCCCCAAAATAGTCAACCATTATTCCAAAACTTTCAGGGTTAAGACTGATTGCCAGGGTATTGATAGTAAAATCTCTTCTTGCAAGGTCAAGTTTGATGGAACTTTTTTCAACAATGGGCAAAGCTGCCGGTGTTTTATAATATTCCAGCCTGGCAGAGGCCACATCTATTTTAAAATGATCAGGAAAAATTATGACTGCAGTGCCAAATTTTTCATAGGTATTGATTCTGCAACCCTGTTTTTTTGCATAAAGTTTTGCAAATTCAATGCCGTCTCCTTCAACAACAATATCGATATCATCAATCGGTCTGCTCAGTAAAAAGTCCCTGACAAATCCTCCCACAACAAACATGTTAAATCCAAGCTCACTGCCTGTTTTGCCAATATCTTGAAGAAGTTGCATTACGAGGTTATCAAGTCGTTGAAATAGAATATTTTCAACATCCCTTTTTCTGGTGTTCTTTTTAATGGCAGGCTCAGTCCCTTTTTCTTTAAAAGCTTTGTTATGTTCAACAAGATAGTTTAAAAGATCAGTACGGGTGATAACGCCCTTTATGCATCCATTATCAATAACAGGTAAAATCCTGTGCTTTCCTTCAATAATAATATTTTCAATTTGAGAGATATCTGCATCAGAAGAGATATATCTGACTTCAGAATTCATATATTCAGTCACAGCGAGGTGGGACAGATTGTGATATAGTGTTTTTTCTATTATCTGCCTGGTAATATATCCTTCATATAAATTCTTTTTTTTATCAACCACTAATAGTGTATTGATATTATACCGGGTCAGAAGCTGACCTGCTTTTTTACATGTTGTATCAGGTTCAATGGTGATGGCAGGTGTAGTCATCAGGTTTTTTGCAACTTGAATGCTTTTAATCTCTTTTTGAAGTTGTTGAATGAGTATTATCTCAACCTGTGCAAGAGTCTTATTATCAACCTTTGCAGAAGCAGCATAAGAGTGGCCTCCGCCATCAAATCGGGAAAGTATTTTACCCACATTAATTTCTGGTATGGAATTTCTTGCAACAATAGTGATTTTATTATCCATTAAAACAATGGCAAAAAATACATCAAGATTTTCCATTCTTACCACTTTTTGAACAATGGAAGCCAGATCAGTAATATATGAAGAAGAAGAAATAACAGATATATGAATATCAACACCATTAATTTTGTGAATAGTCATTTCATTTAATAATTCATTTAACCAGGTAACTTGTTCAGATTTTATTTCCTTAACCACAAAACTTACAATGGTATTTAAACTTGCACCACAGGATAAAAGAAAAGCAGCCTGCTCAAGGTCCTCTTTTGTAGTAGAAGAGAAGGTAAAAGACCCTGTGTCTTCATATATGCCAAGAGCCATGATTGTTGCTTCTTCAGGGTTGGGGATAATGTTTTTCTCTTGCAGCAAAGAGGTTAATATGGTTGTGGTTGCACCTGTTTGCCGGATAGTTTCAAAGGCACCTTTTATATCTCCTTTCATGGCTGGATGATGATCATAAATTATTATTTCAATATTTTTTTTATCAATAATCCTGGACACATGAGCCAACCTGTTTTTTTGCCTGGTATCCACAATTACAAGTTTTGATGTTTGTGAAAAATCAATAGATTTGGGATCTGCCATATTAAAAAGATAACTGGTTGAACTTATAAAAAAATCTCTTAAACTCTTTTCCTGTGAACCAGGAAAAATAATAATTGAACCAGGATATAATTTCTGGGCTGCCAGCATTGATGCAATGGCATCAAAATCAGCATTGATATGACTGGTTATAATTGTGTCAGCTTTAACAGTTCTTTTTTTTTTACTCAAAAAATAACTCCTGTTGTAATCAATAGATAAAATTTATATAGTATATCTGTTTGGTTTTTACAAATAGCTATGGACATAAAATATTAAAAGGATAGAGAATGCCCACAATTTATGTATGGAAAGGGAAAAATCCCAGGGGAAGAAAAGTCAAAGGTGAAATGGAGGCTCAAACTCCTGAACAGGTAAGACAAAACCTGCAAAGAAGAAAAATTACTCCTACAAAAGTTAAGAAAAAACCAAAAGATATATTGGAAAATATCAAATTTCTTCAACCTAAAGTAAAAGAGAAAGACGTAATTATATTTTCCAGACAATTTTCCACCATGATTGATGCCGGACTGCCGCTTCTTCAATGTCTTGATATTCTTCAATCACAACAGGAAAATCCAACATTTAAAAAAACTCTGAAAAAAATCAAAGAGTCTGTTGAATCAGGTGAAACCTTTGCAGACTCTTTAAAAAAATTTCCAAATATATTTAATGAGCTTTTTATTAATATGGTTGCAGCAGGAGAGGCTGGTGGTATTCTTGATATCATTTTACAAAGACTTTCTGCATATATGGAAAAGATGGCAAAACTTAAAAGTCAGGTTAAGGGTGCTATGACTTATCCAGCCATTACTTTACTGGTTGCTCTCATAGTTGTTTCTGTTATCCTGGTTTTTGTCATACCTGTTTTTTCAGAGATGTTTGCAGATTTTGGATCAGCCCTGCCGGGTCCAACTCTATTTGTGGTTGGACTTAGTGAATTTGCAATTAACAATATAGGTTGGATTATAGGAGGGATGATTGCAAGCGTATTTATTATAAAAAAGGTATATGCATCAAAAAAAGGGCGTGTTTTAATGGATGACATGTTTTTACGGCTTCCTGTCATTGGTGTTCTTATCAGAAAAGTAGCTGTTTCTAAATTTACAAGGACTACAAGTACAATGCTTTCAAGTGGTGTGTCAATCCTTGAAGTCCTTGATATAGTAGCAAAAACTGCAGGAAATAAAATGGTGGAATTTGCCATCCTTGATGTTAAAACCGGTATTGCTGAAGGAAGATCAATGGCTGACCCCCTGCTTGAGAGTGGTGTTTTCCCCTCCATGGTCTGTTCAATGATAGCAGTTGGAGAATCTACAGGCGCCCTTGACACAATGATGGAAAAAATTGCTGATTTTTATGACGATGAGGTTGATCAGGCCGTTAGCAATTTAACAGATGCCATAGAGCCTGTTATGCTTGTTTTTCTTGGAGTGCTTGTCGGAGGCCTTGTTGTTTCAATGTATCTTCCTATTTTTTCCATGGCAGGTGCTATCCAATAAACCCATGCAATATAGATTGTTCAGAGAAAAAACAGATTTTTTAAATCTGATTAGATGGGTTATCCTTTCAAGGATCGCTTTTGCCGTTATCATAATAATAGCCTGTATTGTATTTTCCTCAGGGGAAAATTTGTTTGTTTTTTCACAACCTTTTTTGTCTCTATATAATATTGCAGGTGTAATTCTATCCCTTTCAATTATCTATCTTATCTGGCTCAATAAATTTAATTCAATACTGAGTCTTGCATATTTCCAAACCATTGTTGATACTTTTATTGTAACAGGAATTATTTTTGTTACTGGAAGCTATGACAGTATTTTCACCTTTCTTTATCTTGTTGTTATAATTTATACTTCCATGCTGCTACTTCAAAAAGGATCCATAATTATTGCCACAATTTCATGTTTCCAATACGCAATTTTAATTGAACTGGAATATTATGAAATTATTACACCTTATTTCGGCAATTTTTATCTTTCCGGCTCGATTGATGAGAATCGTATTCTTTATAGAGTCATTATTGTTATTGTAGCCTGTTTTGCCGTGGCACTCTTGAGTGGTATTCTGGCACGTCAGCTAAAAGGTGCGAAACAGGATTTAAAGATGGCACAAGAGCATTTAAAACGAGTTGAGAAAATGGCTGCCATGGATGAAATGATTGCTGGTATTGCCCATGAAATAAACAATCCATTGGCTTCTTTATCAGGGTCAATTCAATTGCTTCAGGAAGATACCAATCCAGGTTCCAATGAAGATAAACTCATGCAGATAATTTTAAGGGAGACGAATCGTCTTGAAAAGATAGTACATGACATCAGGCTGTTTGCCAAACCAGGAATGGCCAATGCCTGTGAAATAAAAATATCAGACTCAATTGAAGAGATAGTCCAGCTTTTTTTAAATGATCCTGGATGGAACAGTAAGATTAAGCTGACCATGAATTTAAAAAAAGATATATGGGTGTTTATTGATCCATTGCATTTTAATCAAATCCTTTGGAATCTGTTGAAAAATGCAGCTCAATCGATTAAGGGTCATGGTCAAATAAAAATTGGTCTGGATGTTCATAAAAACAGACGTGCATATCTGACAGTAGAAGACAGTGGAGTTGGAATTGAGCAAAAAGATTTCAGTCATATCTTTGACCCTTTCTATACAAGCAAACCAGATGGGACAGGTCTTGGTCTTTCAATCATACATAGAATTATTGATACTTATAATGGAATTATTGATTTTGAATCATCACATGGTCAGGGTACAATCTTCACTGTACTTTTTGAGAATGCTTCATTTAAAAATCCATCAAAAATATAATCAATATCTTGACAATTACAGGTGAATCAGGCTATTTATCCTTGTTTTATCAA
>CAXMTQ010000134.1:0-6555 GCA_964196205.1 uncultured Desulfobacula sp. | reverse complement strand
TGCTTAAAATTCCCTGCCTTATAATCTTTAAGTGCATCTATAAATGTCTCAGTGGGATCTGCCACTGCCTTTTGCGGCACAAAAGCAGACACTCCAAAACAGACCAATGCAATACAAAGCATTTTTATTATCTGTTTTGTTTTTGATAAAAGATCCCTTGCCATATTTTCATCTAATAATTTTCCGCCAAAACGGACAGATTCGATATTTCCAAGCAAAGAGGTAATCTGACCTGCTGTTTTATCATTAACACCTGCATCCTCTAATATCACCTGGGCTTCTTTTAACGTAACTGTTTCACCTCTCTTTTGTCCTTTTGCCAAAATTGAAGAGACCAGGCTTGAATAAAGATCACTTAAAAAATCTTGACCTTGACTGTTGAGTTTCCAGGCTCTCTTGAAATGAAACTTTGCCTTCTCCTCCATCTGTTTTTCAATGGATAACTCCTTTTTTTGGACAACAGTAAAAACCTTTATTCCTGAAAAGACAACTGCCGGGATTAATAAAAGAATAACAAACAATAAAGGATTTATTTCATTATAATCCTTTAGCACCTTCAACCCCTCTTTTATCTCCAGGATATCCCTGTTAACAAGAGAAACCTCTTTTTTAACAATTGATTTGTCATTTTTTAAGTTTAATGGTTTTACTGCAAGGTGTGTTTTTTCAGATGGTATAACATCAAGTGATATGGGTTCAGTTGAAACAGATTTAAAACTTTTTTGATCAACATCAAAATAGATCAAAGAGACAGGCTGGATTGTATATTTTCCCGGATTGACCGGAACAATGGCTTTTTTAAATATTTTAAAACCTCTGTATCCCTGCGGGGTCAGTTTAATGGTTTCAACCGGGTTGTCGTCATATATTTTAAATGCATCTTTATAGAGATCGTCAAAATTTATTTTTGGCAGGCTTGCATCCATAATATTTCCTGTTCCTGAAATTTTAATGGTAAGCGTGGCTGATTCTCCTGCTTCAAGATCTGTTTGATCAATATTTGATATAATATCAAAATTTCCCACAAGTCCTGAAAATTTAACATCTCCATGATATTGAGGCAGCGGCACAATCTCTATTTCAACTGGATTTGAAACAACCCTTACCGGTTTTGATCTATCTGACAGAAAAAACGAATCATTAAATTTTGACCTTACAACCACCCTTGCAATCAAAACAGCTGGATTGATAATGAATGTACCTGGATTTGAAGGAGTAAGAAGATAATTCACCTGGGTCACATTAAAACGAACACCGTTTATATTCTGGGTATACGTTTTTTCCTCTTCAAATGGCGATGATGAAAAACCTTTAAATTCAGGTGGTTTTTCAAATCCTATTCCAGATAATCTCTTTGAAGTAAAAAACTGCAATGTAAAAACTATCTGTTCACCTGTAAAATACTGATCTTTTGCTACAAAAGCTTTTGCAAACAATGCCTTTACTTTATCTGGCTCTACCACTTGACCTGCAACATGGATGATTATCTGCTTTGTAAAAGCAGTTTGCCCTCTCCTTTTGGCCTCTATTGCCGGGATTTTCATTCTGCCTTTGGAGACAGGAAGCAGAACATATTGATAGCTTGTTTTTCTTTCGGATTTACCATTAATATAATTAAGACTTGATAAAGTTCCCCTTGAGATTACCTTGAAATCCTTGATCATGGAGAGATCAAGATCTGCCTTCCCTCCGTTGACCTCTACAGTTAAATAGATTGAATCATCTTGAGAAATCCTTGATTTATCCACATGTGCTGTAACATTGAACTCGGAACAAAACCCTGGCATTGATATCAATAATAATATTATTATCCCAAAAGGAACCTTTTTCAAACTCATATTTTACCAATCTTTTTCAATATATTGTTTTTTAAACACAGGTATCATTGCCTTACCAGGCTTATCCTCTAAGCGGTTAAGCATATTTTCCAAATTCCGGGCTGCCTGTTTTTGCTGGCTGTCTTTGGGATCGGTTTTTTCTATATTTTCATCTTTTGTCTGATTTGACTGGGAAGGTTTCTGCTGTTCCTCTTTATCCTGTTGCTGATTTTTTTCCTGGCTGTTCTTCTGATTTTCATTCTGGTTTTTATTTTTATCTTTTTCCTGCCCTTTATCAGACTTATCCTTATCTTTATCTTTCCCGCTTTTATTTTTCTTATTCTCTTTTTGATTTTTATCAGATTTGGATTTCTGCTGCTTTTGTTCCTGTTTTTTCTTTTTAACAAACTCCAAATTTTCCTTTGCCCTGGTATCTTCCGGGAATTCTTTTAAGATGTTTTCATACTCATTTATTGCATCTTCGAGATTACCCAGTCGATAATGGGTATTGGCAAGATTGTATCCGGCATCATGACGCAGATTTTTATCATCTGATTCAAGGGCTTGTTTAAAATTTGTTTTTGCCTGATTATACTCTTCATTCATATAGGCTGCAGCACCAATATTATAATAGACTTTCCTGTTTTCAGGATCTTCAAGCTGGGCATCAATAAAATGTTTTTCTGCCTGCTGATAATTTTGCTCATCAAAGGCATTGATTCCTGATTTTACACTTGAGAAGACAGTTTTTGCCTCAACAATTAAAGGAATATTAAACCAGCTGATACTCAGAGCAGACACAAAAACAATAAGAGACAATATTTTTTTTTTGAGCTTTGCTCTCTTAGTTGTTGATAGAAAAAGCTCTATTAAAAAAAGGATAAGAGCTGGAAACAAAAACCATTGAAACCTGTTTTCCCACACTCTCTTTTTGCCTGAAGTCAGTGTTTTTCTCTCCATGGTTCCAAGAATCTTATCGTTGTAAATCATATCAAGATCCATATCTCCTGCAACTGATCTTACATAGAGACCTCCTGTTAAATCAGCTATTTTTTTAAGTCCCTTCTCATCCACCTTTGAGAGAATAATGTTTCCTCTCGCATCTTTTATAAATCCACCCTCTTTATCCGGTATAGGTGCACCTGCAAGATCGCCAACCCCGATACAAAATATTTTAATATCCTCTTTTGCCATCTCTTTTGCCATCTGCTCAACATCACCTGTTGTACTTTCACCATCGGTAATTATAATAATTGCCTTTTGGGTATCAGAACCTTTTTCAAAGCCTTTATAACACTCCTTTATTGCCTGACCAATATTTGTCCCGCCCACGGGTAGAAATCCAGGGTTCAGGACTTTTAAAAAAATATTAAAGGTATCATGATCAAGGGTTAAAGGGCATTGCAGGATAGCCTGCCCTGAAAAAGCAACAAGCCCTGCCCTGTCAGATCTCATCATATGCAGCAGATCAATAATTTCTCTTTTTGCCCGTTCAAGGCGGTTTGGCTTGATATCCTGGGCCAGCATACTTTTTGAACAATCCAGCGCAATCATGATATCAACACCTTTTTGATTTGTCTTCTGCCATTTAAATCCCATTTGCGGTCCTGCCAGGGCAATAATGGCAAAGGCTGAAGCAATGATAATCAAACATGCCTTAAACCATGATCTTTTTGGATCAAATCTCGGTGCAATAACATGCAGGATATCGCTCTTTGCAAAGCCGGCAACTATTTTTTTGCGCCTTAAAATACCATACACCATGATTCCAAACACGATAATCAAGGCCCACAGCAAATTCAACAAATATGGATTAACAAAACGCATATTTACGGCACCTTTAAAAATCTGGTATTACTCAATAAAATATAAAACAGAAGTAAGATTAACCCTGGCACAAGAAACCATGGATACAACTCTTTATATTCCACCCACTTTTCTATATCCACTTTGGTTTTCTCAAGATTATTAATCATTTCATAAATCTTTCCAAGGGATTTTAAATCTTTTGCCTGGAAAAAACTTGCATTTGTCTGCTTTGCAATTGTTTCCAGCGCTTTAAGATCCACATCAACCTCATGATAGACATAGCGCTGGCCAAACAGATCACTAACAAGGAATGGGGCTTTACCTTTTGTGCCAACCCCGATTGTATAAATCTTAACTTCTCTATTGGCTGCAATCATTGCAGCATCCTGCCAGGAGAGTTCTCCTGAATTACTTTTACCGTCAGTCAGCAAAATAATAATATTAGATTCACTTTTAATATCTTCAAGGCGTTTTAATGAAATCCCAATGGCGTCTCCAATGGCAGTGCTTGGACCTGCTGCTCCAATTTTCAATCTCTCAAGAATAAAGGCAATGGTGTTATAATCCCGGGTTAAAGGAAGCTGTGTAAAAGCATTTGATCCAAATACAACCATGCCGATGCGGTCACCTTCTCTTTTCATGATAAAATCAAGAACCACACCTTTTACAGCTTCAAGCCTTGTCACAATCTTATTATCTTTTTTAAAATCAAGGGCTCGCATGGATTCAGAAAGATCAAGAGCAAGGATTATATTTACACCTTCAGTTGTTACATTGATTTTTTTATCACCAAACTGGGGCCTTGCAAGGGCAAGGATTAAAAAGATCAGCCCTGATATTTTCAATATGGGTACAAGCTTTGAAAGCGTTACCATAAATGAGTAAGAAGTATTTTCAAGGCCTTTTAATGAGGAGACTTTAATATGACTGCTGTTTTTCTCTCTTAATTTTAAAAACAAAATCAATGCAGCTGCAAGCAGAAGAAGTAAAAAGAGTGGAGAAGCTAATCTGAACACTATTTTTCCTCCTTCCGGGCTTCATTCAATTTTTCTCTCTGTTTAATAAGAATTTTTTCTATTTTTGTAATCTCCTCCTTTATAAATAAAAGGTCTTTATCTGCCTGTTTTTTTGAAGGAGTCATCCCGGCATATTTAAAGGAATCGGACAGATTTAAAAATTTTGAAATACTATTTTTAATCTCTGAGTCAATATCAAAAAGATTGAGGTTTTTAATAAACTCCTGGGATGTCATCTCTATGGCATTTATATTAAAAGATCTGCCAATATAATTTCTCAAAACAGCTGTGAGATCAAAATAGAAAAGCCTTGGGTCAGGCAGCAGGCTTTGCAAAAGAAGATCAAGTTGTTTTATGGCAGTTTCAAAAGCAGGCAGCGGTTCGGGAAGATATTTTAAATCATCAGTCAGCTTTTTTTTCCAGAATTTTTTTATTAAAAAAAACAGCAGGATCAAGAGGAGAACCACGCCCGACACTATCAAAATAGTTTTGAGAAGAGTTGGGTCAAACCCAACACTCACCGGGGGTCTTATGCCATGAATATCCTGCATTTATCTCAATCTCCTCTCCCTGAATTTAAAGTACTGCAACAGGGTATCAGAAATGGAGGCTGAAGTGTCAATCTCAATTACATCGCTTTTTGCCTTGGAAAAAATATTCTCTGTTTTATTGTGGATTCTCTTTTTTAAGAGCGAAAACTCCTCCCTTGTTTTCCTGTTAAAACCGTCAAACACAATTTCCTTTGAAGTTTCAAAGTCAGAAAGGGTGACTATGCCTTTAAAGGGAAGCTCATATGCACCTTTGTCATAAATCATGACTCCGATGATTTCATGGTGCTGTTGAACCATTCTCAGACTTTTTAAATAGCCATCATCAAGAAAATCAGATAAAATAAAGACAAAGGATTTTTTCTTTGATATTTTTGCAAGATAGTCTAAAGCAGCTGTTATATTTGTGCCTTTTCCTTGAGGCACAAAGGTGAATAACTCTTTTATAACCCGCCAGATATGACTGGACCCTTTTTTAGGAGGTATATATTTTTCTATTCTGTCAGTAAAAAAAATCGCACCCACTTTATCAGAGTTTCTAATGGCATTAAAGGCAAGAATTGCAGCTGCTTCGGCTACCTTTTCAAGTTTTAGTCCATGAAATGTCCCAAATTTCAAAGATGCGCTCATATCAATGAGCAGCATCACAATGCTTTCGCGCTCCTCTTTATAAAGTTTGATAAAGGGTTTGCCAAGTCTTGCGGAACCCTTCCAGTATAAAGCTTTAACATCATCCCCGGGACTGTATTCCCTTACTTCTTCAAACTCAATCCCTGAACCTCTGAACACGGATTTATACTGGCCTGCCATGATATTGCTGACTGCCCGGCTGGATTTAATATGGATTCGCTTTATCTTCTTGATAATATGCGCAGGAATCATTTAACAGGCCTTTTTTTACGGCACTTCAACAGAATCAAACATAGTCTGAATGATATCATCGCTGACAATATCTTCTGCTTCTGCTTCAAAACTTAAAATGATTCTATGTCTTAAAACATCAGGCCCTACAATTTTGATATCCTGGGGTGTAATATACGCCCTGTTGGATAAAAATGCATTGACTCTACACTATTTTTCCTACTCTCTTGTGCTGAATACAAGATCTACAATATACTCTTTTAATTTTTCATCCACATAAATCTGGTCTATCAATTCACCCATTAAAGCAAGCTGTTCACAATTAATAACTGCCTTAATGGTCTCAGGTTTCTGAAAACTGTTCTTTTTTAAAATCTCAAGTTCCTGGGTTTTGTCAGGGTAATCAATAAGAACCTTAAGCATAAACCTGTCAACCTGGGCTTCGGGAAGAGAGTATGTCCCCTCCTGCTCAATGGGATTTTGAGTGGCAAGGACAAGAAAAGG
>CAXMTQ010000133.1:5290-6576 GCA_964196205.1 uncultured Desulfobacula sp. | reverse complement strand
AAATTCCTTGGCGGCTGCAGCAGTTACAATTCTCTTGCCACGAGGAAAAGCTGTCGTTCCAAAAAACAGGCAAGGGAAATGTTTACCAAAAACAATATCCCCCATGCTAAAGGTGAAATTTTCTATGGTCCTGTTAAGGCGTTCAGATTTGTAAAAAAATATGGATTCCCGGTATGCGTCAAACCAAACGTCAGCGGCTTTTCCCGGGGCAGTTATTTTCCCATTAATTCCTACACAGATTTGCTCAAAGCAATTGTACTTGTCAAGATCTGGTGGCCAAGCTCAGTCATAGAGCAGTATTTGGAAGGAAGAAACTATCGTGTTGTAGTGGTAAAAGATGAAATAATGTCAGTCATCAGACGGTATCCGCCCTTTGTCATCGGGGATGGGAAATCAAATATCGGTGACTTGATAGACAAGGAAAACAAAATACGCCGCCAGATGGCGCTTGGTCCTGTCATCCACTCCATTCAAAAAAATTTTGGAATTACTCGATTCCTGAAAAAAAAGAAACTTTCCTTTTCATCTGTTCCCTTAAAAGGAGATAGGATTCCTCTATATAACCGAATTTCCCTGGCACCGGGTGGTGTGATTGAGACACTGGATAAAGACAGCATACATGAACAAAACAGGGCTCTTTTCCTGAAAATTCTTCCCTTTTTTAATGCCAACATACTGGGGATTGATGCTATCTTTGAGAAAGGAATAAACATCCCTTATAAGGATCAACGTGTAATATTTCTTGAGGTCAATTCAAGGCCATACTTAAAAATGCATGATTATCCCCGTTATGGAGAAAAACAAAACCTGCACCACTTTTATGATATCCTGAATACGCTTGAAATACAACAAAAAGACATCTATTAAAATGATCCTGCTGACCCGCAATCTGTATTCTTTTCTTGGTGTGCATTCATTTCTTATCGGGATGTTCCCCTTTTACATTCCGGTATATCTCTATAAAGCAGGGTTTTCTCTTGGGCAGATCTGTTGTTTCATTGCCATCACAGGTATTGGATTCTGCAGCAGCCTGTATCTGTGGGACAGGGTTTCCAAACGTATCTCTTTGCGTTATCTGATCGTCTTTTCCTTTTTGAGCGAATTTATCCTTTTAACCCTGTTCTTTCTGGAGAAAGACATGATTTTCATTTTGATATCCGGGTTCTTCAATGGCATTTTTAATTGCAGCTTCTGGATGATTCAAAGACTCCTCTTTCTTGATACGATTACTCCGCAAAACTCAGGACAAAAATTTGGAAACTTCCAGATTTTTGTCCTTCTGGTAC
>CAXMTQ010000133.1:0-5280 GCA_964196205.1 uncultured Desulfobacula sp. | reverse complement strand
AGATAGGGATATTAGCAGGAGGCGCAATGCTGGAAAAATACGGATTTCTGTCTGTCTATATCTTTTCCTCCAGCATTGTCATGGTAGCGGTTCTCTTTTTTGTGCAAAAAGAAATGGTAATCGAATTTGATACAAGGGTTGTGTTAGCAATCCCACTAAGTCTCCGATTGGTAGCAGGGTACAAAGATCTTTTCAATTCAAAATTCGTCTTTGCTGTGGACGGTATTTTTCTTTATCTTGAGAGCTATTTCTGGATGATTTCACTTTTTCTTATTGTCAGGCAAAGCTATTGGAAACTTGGGCTGCTTGTTATTTTTCTTATGATGCTCTTTGGCGCCATTTTTGTGATAATTAAAAATCGTATCGATCGATTGCCCGCCAATAGAATGTATGCCGCCGCAGTTTGTCTCTACAGCCTTTCCTGGGTTTTAAGAGGCGTGTTGTCAGAGAAGTTGAATAATGTTTCACTTCTTATGGTGCTTGCCGTCATCACCTTTTGCACATCGATATTCAGACTTGCCTTTAATAAAAGATTTTTTGATATAGCAAAATCTACAACTGCTCATGAATATATTTTTATCAAAAGTTATTTCTCTCAATTTTTTCTATCTACTTTTGCTCTATTGGGATTTTTAATACTTAGATCGGAAAATGTTCTTGAACAACTCTCCACAGTCTATATGGCAGCCGCTCTTATCTCATTTGTATATCTTTTTTATATTCAAAAGAAGGATTATGGCCAAGGTAAAAGTGAATAATGAAACAAAAATGATCCGGTCATAACTCATCAAGTTAATAACCGGATCACCCCAAGAATTACAAAAAACTCTTATTCAAATTCATGGAGAAAAATAAAATCATTATCCGCGTTTGCACTGTGACAGCTGATACATCCTTTGGGTTTGCCATAAGGTTTTGCTTTTCCCTTAGGCGTATATCTCACGTAGAACCAGTCACCGGCCTTAGGGTTATAATCTTTGACTTTATACATAACCGTGAGAGCCATCAATTTTTTCTTTTTATTGTAATTTTCCTTTACAACGATGGCCCCGTATTCAAAGGGAGCCGAAGATGAATTATAGGCCTTGTCATTGACATAGACTTTGTTAAAAGAACCGTGGGGTTCTTTCCCTTCTTGCATCCCCTGGTGGTCATCAAAGAATTTCCACTGGGTATAGGGGGACGTCTTGGTAATATGTTCCCAAAGTTTTTTGGGGTTAGCTCCCGGCATTTCTGCCATTACCGACGTGACCATGAATACTGCCAGACAAAGAATAATAAACCCTGTAATTTTTTTTGCCATAATAACTCCTTTTAACAATAGGTAATAAAGATACTGCTGCACTTCTTTTCTAAATAACAAAAGACACTTGAATATCACTTTATTAAGTTTGCCGGGATAATAAAAAAATTATCAGAAGGCAAGCATCCTGAATGGATAAACATAAACTATTTATGCCAAATGTCCAGATTTTTAAATATAAATCTTGCCAAAAAGAGAGGTCTTTGGTAATAAAACCTGTTTAAATATGATTTGATTTTAAATATGGCTGAAGGTTTAATTTCTATTGAATTATCAGCCTGAATTTCATAAATAAACAATTTCCTTGCCGGAGGTTTGCCCATGTCCAACATTTTACTTAATGAGGGATTATCCTTTGATGATGTCCTTCTTGTACCAGATTATTCAGCCATCCTGCCAGATAAAGTACAAACCCGTACCCGTTTGACAAAAGAGCTTGAGCTAAATATCCCCATTGTCAGTGCTGCAATGGATACTGTTACCGAAGCATTAACAGCCATAAGCATGGCAAGATCAGGGGGATTAGGATTTATTCACAGAAATTTAAGTATTCAAGAGCAGACCATAGAAGTTGATCGTGTAAAAAAATCGGAAAGCGGGATGATTGTGGATCCTGTCACCATTACTCCTGATGTCTCCATTTCCAAAGTTCTGGATATCATGGCAAAATACAGAATTTCCGGTATTCCCGTCATTGAAAATGAAAAGCTTGTGGGTATTGTAACAAATCGAGATTTAAGGTTTGAAACTAATCTGGAAAAACCTGCCAAAGATGTCATGACCAGTGAGAATCTTGTTACGGTTCGTGAAAAATGCACACTTGAGGAATCTAAAAAACTGCTTCACAAACACAGGATTGAAAAACTTCTGGTTGTTGACAGTGAAGGCAAACTAAAAGGTTTAATAACAATAAAAGATATTGAAAAAATTAAAAAATACCCTAATTCCTGTAAAGATTCATTGGGAAGGTTAAGGGCCGGAGCTGCTATCGGGGTTGGTTCTGACATGATGCAAAGGACTGAATCTTTATTAAAAGCAGGTGTTGATGCTCTTGTCATAGATACTTCCCATGGTCATTCAAAAAATGTAATTGATGCCATTAAAAAAATAAAACATGCTTTTCCCAAAAGTCAGCTTATTGCTGGGAATGTGGCCACTGAGTCTGGAGCAAAAGCATTGATAGATTCAGGAATTGATGCTGTGAAAATTGGTATTGGTCCAGGTTCCATCTGTACCACCCGTATTGTTGCAGGAGTTGGTATCCCGCAATTGACAGCTATTGAAAACTGCAAAGAGATATCAAAGCTCAGTGGTGTTCCCCTTATAGCAGATGGAGGCATTAAATTTTCCGGGGATATAACAAAAGCTATTGGTGCGGGAGCTGACAGTGTCATGCTTGGAAGTCTTCTTGCCGGTACTACGGAGAGTCCAGGAGAGATGGTTATTTATCAGGGCCGTTCTTATAAGGCATACCGGGGTATGGGTTCAGTGGAAGCCATGAAAAAAGGAAGTTCTGATCGCTACTATCAAAGAGATACTGCACAGGATGATGATCTTGTACCCGAAGGCATTGTTGGCAGAATTCCTTTTAGAGGCACAATAAGGGAAAATATTGTACAAATGATAGGCGGTCTTAAAGCTGGCATGGGATATCTTGGTGCTGCCACAATTGACGAACTTAAACAGAAGGCAAAATTTGTCAAGATCAGTTCGGCAGGCCTTAAGGAAAGCCATGTTCATGATGTTGTAATCACTAAAGAAGCACCAAATTACAGGGTTGAAAGCAGTTAGACATAAAAATGAGTGATTTAAAATCCCAATTTTACCACCTTCACCTTCATACTGAATATTCACTTCTTGATGGTGCCATAAGGTTAGATTCCCTGTTTGAAAAATGTCATGAATATGGTATGGATGCGGTTTCCATGACTGATCATGGCACCATGTTTGGTGCTGCTGCATTTTATGAAAAAGCAAAAAAAGAGTCTATAAAACCTGTTATCGGCTGTGAAGTCTATGTTGCTCCAAGGAGTTTAAATGACAGGACTCAATTTGATCGCAAAGGTTTGCGCCATCTTGTGCTTCTGGCAAAGGATCGTGAAGGCTATGCCAATCTTTGCAAACTGGTTTCCATAGCTCAACTAAAAGGTTTTTACTATAAACCCAGAATTGACAAAGAACTTCTGACAAATTTTTCTAAAGGATTAATAGGTCTTTCCGCATGCCTTAAGGGAGAAATTTCACAATATATTATTAACAATAAAATAGATGATGCAGATGATGCAGCCAGATTTTATCTGAATACCTTTGGTGAAAATAATTTTTTCCTCGAAGTTCAGGAAAATGGGATACAAATTCAGAATAAGGTAAATCAAGGTATGCTTGATATCAGTGAACGCCTTTCCATACCAATGGTTGCCACTAATGACTGTCACTACCTTTCCAAAGGTGATGACAAAGCACATGAAATTCTGCTTTGCATACAGACCGGGGACACCTATAGCAATCCAGACAGATTTAAGTTTGATTCAGATCAATTGTATTTCAAATCCCCCCAGGAGATGATTGACTCTTTTGGGGATTATAAAGGTGCAATTGAAAATACCAGGGATATAGTTTCAAGATGTAATGTTGAATTTGATGACAAGGTATATCATTTCCCAAGATATGCCATATCCAAAGATGAGTCAGAGGATGATATCTTTAAATCAAAGGCCATGCAGGGTTTTGAAGAAAAGCTTAAAATCATTAAAAAGTTAAATCCAGATATTGATGAGCAGGTTTACAGGGACCGTCTTGATTATGAGATCAATGTTATCCTTAAAATGGGATTTCCCGGTTATTTTTTAATTGTTGCAGACTTTATAGAATACTCAAAAAAAATCAATGTGCCTGTTGGTCCCGGCAGGGGATCTGCAGCAGGATCAATGGTTGCATATTCCATGGGCATAACAGCTCTGGACCCTATAGAACACGGACTGATCTTTGAAAGATTTTTAAACCCTTCCCGCATGAGCATGCCTGATATTGACGTTGATTTTTGTATTGAAGGCAGGGACAAGGTTTATAAATATGTTGTGGAACGTTATGGCGGGGCAGAGTATGTCTGCCAGATAATCACCTTTGGAAAACTCAAGGCAAAAGCTGTTATCAGGGATGTTGGAAGAGCAATCGGCGTTCTTCTCTCAGAAGTTGATGAAATTGCCAAAATGATACCTGATAATGCTAAAAATTTGACAAAAGCCATTGAAGATGTCCCGGCTATCCAGGAAAAATGCAACGAATCTGAAGAAAAAACCCAGATGCTTGAGGTTGCACTTCTACTGGAGGGTCTGCCAAGACATGCCTCCACCCATGCTGCAGGTGTAGTGGTTTCTGATAAACCGTTAAATGAATATCTTCCAGTATATAAAGGCAAGGAGGGTGAAACTCTTACTCAGTTTGATATGAATTATGTTGAAAAACTGGGATTGGTTAAATTTGATTTTCTGGGATTGAGAAATCTTACTGTTATAAAAAATTGTATCAAATTAATTGAAAAACTGGGAAAGAAACCCCCGGATATTTTAAATCTTGATTACAAAGATGCCAAAACTTTTGAAATGCTGCAAAAAGCTGATACCACTGGCGTGTTTCAGCTTGAAAGCAGTGGCATGAAAGATCTGATTTCAAGACTTAAACCAGCAAGTTTTTCCGATATAGTTGCCCTTGTGGCATTATATAGACCAGGCCCTCTTGACAGTGGCATGGCAAACTCATATGTGGACAGAAAACATGGGCTCGAAGAGGTGGTTTATCTTTTTGATGAACTTGAACCTGTATTAAAAGAGACCTATGGAGTTATTCTTTATCAGGAGCAGGTCATGAAGATTGCTTCTGTTCTTGCCAACTATTCCATGGCTGATGCAGACGGCCTTAGAAAGGCCATGGGCAAAAAAATCGTTTCCATGATGGAAGAACACAGAGAGCTGTTTTTA
>CAXMTQ010000132.1:0-6729 GCA_964196205.1 uncultured Desulfobacula sp. | reverse complement strand
ATGTTATCAATGTGTCTGGCCACAGGCTTGGAACAAAGGAGATTGAATCTGCATCCATGGTAGTGGACGAAGTTGCAGAAGCTGCAGTTGTACCGGTTGCCCATGAAATCAAAGGAAAAGAGCCTGATCTTTATATTTCTCTTAAACCAGGTGTTCCAGCAACTGATGAACTTGCACAGAAAATTTCCGATGCAATATGTGAACAAATTGGTAAAATTGCCAAACCAAGAAAAGTGTGGTTAGTGCCTGATATGCCTAAAACCAGATCTGGTAAAATCATGAGAAGGGTTCTTGGCGCGATTTCCAATAAAGGTGATGTGGGTAATGTTATGACACTTGCAAATCCTGAAATTGTTGAAGAGATTAAACAGATGGTAGATAAGAGCTGACAACCAAAGCACAATAAACAGAGTGTAAAATCACCATAAAGACCATGAAGTTATTTTCATGCTCTTTATGGTAAATTAATAAATTTGTCTGGTTAGAACAATTTGAATAAAATGGTCTGGAGGATAATTAAATGTCCAATTTGTATGATAAAGCCTATGAGCAATCCATAAATGATCCTGATAGGTTCTGGGGAGATGTAGCAGAAGATTGTCACTGGTATAAAAAATGGGATAAAGTTCTTGATGATTCAAACAAGCCTTTTTACAGATGGTTTACAGGTGCAGAGACAAACACATGTTATAATGCTGTTGATCTGCATGTGGACAATGGTATTGGAAATCAGAATGCCATAATCTATGACAGCCCTGTAACCGATACAATTAAAAAATACACCTATTCTGAACTAAAAGATATTGTTGCAAAATTTGCAGGTGTTCTTAAATCAAAAGGTGTTGAAAAAGGTGACAGAGTTGTTATCTATATGCCCATGATCCCGGAAGCTGTGTTTGCCATGCTTGCCTGCGCCAGAATTGGTGCTGTTCATTCTGTAGTTTTTGGAGGGTTTGCTGCCAATGAGCTTGCAACACGTATTGATGATGCAAAACCCAAGGTTATTGTCTCGGCATCATGCGGTATTGAAGTAAAAAAAATCATTAAATACAAACCCCTTCTTGATGAAGCTATTGATCTTTCAACATTTAAACCCGATGCCTGTATTATTTTTCAAAGACCACAGGCAAAAGCTGATATGATAGATGGCAGAGATTTTGACTGGAATGATGAAATGGAAAAAGCTGTGCCGCAAGATTGCGTTCCGGTAAAAGCTACTGATCCTCTATATATCCTTTATACTTCAGGCACAACTGGGCAACCCAAGGGAGTTGTAAGAGATAACGGCGGACATATGGTGGCTTTAAAATGGACAATGAGCGCCATTTATGGAGTTAATCAAGGTGATGTTTATTGGGCAGCCTCTGATATAGGTTGGGTTGTAGGCCATTCATACATAGTTTATGGCCCCCTTTTAAAAGGGTGTACAACTATTGTTTTTGAAGGTAAACCTGTTGGAACTCCTGATGCTGCTGCATTCTGGAGGGTTATTTCCCAGCATAAAGTTAGTACTCTTTTTACAGCTCCAACAGCTTTTAGAGCAATTAAAAGAGAAGACCCAAAAGCTCAATTAATGTCAGATTTTGATTTATCGTGCTTTAATTATCTGTTTCTTGCAGGAGAAAGACTTGACCCTGATACTCTGACATGGGCTGAAAACTGCCTGAAAATACCCGTGATTGACCATTGGTGGCAGACAGAGACTGGCTGGGCAATTGCAGCAAATTGTATTGGGCTTCATTCATTTGATATCAAACCAGGATCACCCACAAAAGCTGCTCCTGGTTGGGACATGGCTGTTCTTGGTGAAGACGGACATCCCATTAAGCCTGGAGAAATAGGTGCAATTGTTGCCAAACTTCTTTTGCCTCCCGGAACCTTGCCCACACTTTGGCAAAATGATGAGAGATATAAAGAGACATATCTCAATGAATTTCCAGGGTACTATGAAACTGCTGATGCTGGATTTATTGATGATGATGGTTATGTCTTTGTAATGGCAAGAACCGATGACATTATCAATGTTGCAGGCCATAGATTGTCCACCGGTGCCATGGAAGAAGTCATTGCTGAACACCCTGATGTTGCTGAGTGTGCTGTCATGGGAGTGGATGACAAGCTAAAGGGGCAGATTCCCCTTGGCATGATGGTTTTAAATGCCGGAGTTGAAAGAGATCATGATGACATTGTTAAAGAAGTTATCCTGCAGATAAGAAATAAAATAGGCCCTGTTGCTGCCTTTAAAACAGGTGTAGTAGTAAAACGGCTTCCAAAAACAAGATCCGGCAAAATCCTGCGTGGCACCATGCGATCCATAGCAGATAAAAAAGATTATAAAGTACCAGCTACCATTGATGATTACTCAATTCTTGATGAGATTAAAGAGTCTTTGGGAACAATTGGCTATGGCAGCAAAGCTTAAACGAGTTATGAGATTTGAGTAGTGAGTAATGCACTACTCAAATCTTAATTTTGAGTTATTAATTTTTAATTGAAAATCTGAATATTTGCTGCTCAAATGAAACAACAAACCCACCCTTTCTGGAAATATGTCTCTTTCACTCTGCTTGGCCTGACAGCAGTGATATTTATTATTCTCTTTTTCTTCTGGAATTCTCTTAACAACGAAGAAAGTACTCTCCTGATAAACATTTTTAATCAATATTCTTTGTACATTCTCAGTATTTTATTTATCTCCGGCTGCGCAGTGTTTTTTGGACTTGAATTTATATTTAATGAATATATCAAGCCTTTAAAAAAAATCAGCAGTGAAGCATCCATGATTGTTTTATCCAACCACTCCCACAGGTTAAATATCACTGGGAATAAGGATATAAAGCTCTTATCTTCTGCCATCAACAATTTTGCAGAAAATCTTGAAAACATGGACAAAAACATAACAGAACAAGCTCTTGCTGCCAGAAAAGATACTGAAAAAGAGAGAAATCTGCTTGCCGCTATTATGGCAGAACTTCCACAGGGAGTTGTAATCTGCAATAAAGATGGAAGAATACTTCTGTTTAACAATCTTGCAAAAAACATATTAACCCAGGACAATCAGGCAAAAAAAGATAAATATTTCATAGGCATTGGAAGATCTTTGTTTAAACTCATAGATAAGGGTCTGCTTTTAAATGCCATAAATAAAATAGAACAGCGGTTGAATGAAAATCACCAGAACATGGCTTCCTTTTTTGTAACTCCCATTCAAACAGGACATTTAATCAGTGCTGAAACCATTCCCATTCTTGACCAGAAACAGGAGATGACTGGGTTTATTTTAACTTTTCAGGATGTTACACAGGATATAAATCAATATGATATAACCCATGAAAAATTCACTTCGTTAGAGCAGGATTTAACTGACTATACTGCCACAATAAAAAAAACAATAAATCAATCAGAGAATAAAGAAAGACACAAACATCTGATAACAACACTTGACCAACTTTCAGGCAAATATGACCAGATCACAAATATTGTTCTTGAGACTTTAAACCCTGAAACATCTTTAAAAGAGAAACAACGATCAGCTGTCTTTACAGCATCAAGACCTGAATTTTATGATTTCGACCTCTTTAAAGCAGGAGATGTAAAAGCTGGAAAAGAAAATATTGATCTTCTTGATACCAATTTAAAAAATCTCATGTACACTGTTTTTGATACTGAAACTACTGGGCTGGATCCTGATGGAGGAGATGAAATTATTTCCATTGGAGCCGTAAGAATTGCCAATAATAAAATTGTTTATCAGGATCTATTTGAAGAACTTGTTGATCCAAAAAGAGATATTCCACTGGAGTCCTACAATATCCACGGAATTAATTATGAAATGGTGGCAGGGAAAAAAGATATTAATGCAACCCTGCCAATTTTTAAAAATTATACTTCCCAAAGCGTACTTGTGGGTCACAATATTGCCTTTGATATGAAAATGTTAAAAGTTAAAGAAAAAATAACAAATATTAAATTTACCAATCCTGTACTTGATACTCTTTTATTATCTGCCATATTGCACCCCTCCCATGAAAAACATGATATGGAGAGTATTGCAAAACGCCTTGGGATTGATATTCTTGGCAGGCACACTGCCCTTGGCGATGCAATTGCCACAGCAGAAATTTTTTTAAAATTAGTTTCTATTCTTAACAGCAATGGTATTTTAACCCTTAAGGATGCTATAAATGCATCACAAAAAACATATTATGCAAGGCTGAACTATTAAATATTTGTACAAAAAGTTGTCCATCTGCTTTGCTGCTTCACATATAAACAACTTTTTATCCAAACACGGGACTCTATAAAGCATTAAATGAAAGGTGGATCTAAAATGGAAAAACAATCCTTGAACACTCCATTATCACTATTTTCAAGTGATAGAAAAAAAGAGATAAACAATGATTTTTCCCTTGAAAAAGTTTCAAAAGGTGTGGTTTTATTTGAGCAGGAAATCACAAAGGTTGAAAAATTTTATATTCTTTCCAAAGGTCTTGCCAAATTTTATTATGGACAAAACAACAGGCAGATTCTTACAGGTGAACTAAAGCCAGGGGATAATTTTGGTGGCATTTCCATTCTTTTAAATGATGCTGTTTCCATAAGATCATTAATCGCTCTTGAAGATTGTCTGTTTACAACTATTTCGGCAGATTCTTTTTTAAAACTGTGCAAAGAGAATCAAGAATTCAAAGACTATTTTACCAATGAATTTGGCAGATGCATGCTGAATAAATCTTTTGCAGGAATAATTTCAAGGCAGATAAAAGATAAGGAATTTTCCCTGCCTTTTTTCAATCGCCCTATTCATACAATTTTTAGACCCAATATTTTAACCTGCACTGTTGATACAACCATTGAAGATGCTGCATTTAAAATGAGCAAAAACAGTGCTTCTGCCATATTTATAAAAGAGAAAAAACTCGGGATTAAAGGGATTGTAACAGATGCTGATTTAAGGAAAAAAGTACTGGGGAATAATATGGATCTTAAGCTGCCTGTCTCCAATATCATGTCATCGCCCCTTGTTACAATTTCTGCTGACTGCCAGGTCTTTGAAGCATTTTTAGCTATGAACCAGGAAGACAAACGTCATCTTGTTGTCCACGGACAGTCAGGTAATATTACCGGTATTATCAATGAAAAAGACCTTATCTCCGCCCAGGTGGATTCAACCTACCTTTTAATAAAAACCGTAAAATCTGCCAAAATCGGATCTGATATTGAAAATATTCATTCAAGACTTGAAAAAATGCTTCTTGATCCAATTAAAAATGGTGCAAATACTGAATATATAACACGGGTGATAACTACATTTGCAGATGCAATTATTGACAAGACAATTTCATTCGCTCTGGAAAAAATGGGCACACCCCCCTGTAAATTTGTATTTCTAACCATGGGTTCAGAAGGCAGAGGGGAGCAGACCCTTGTATCTGATCAGGATAATGCCATTATTTTTGAAGATACAAATGACAATGAAACTATGAAAAAATATTTTGATGATTTGTCAATATTGATTTGCGATCAATTGGCGCTGGCTGGATTTAAATATTGTGACGGCAATAATATGGCAAAGAATCCCAAATGGTGCCAGCCTCTCTCCCAATGGAAAAAATATTTTAAATCCTGGATTCAGACACCTGCTCCTGAAAATCTCTTGAATTCAAGTATATTTTTCGATTTCAGGGGGACATGGGGAGATATTGCCCTTGCCGATGAATTAAAGGATTATCTTTTCAATTCCATTGAACAAGGATCATTTTTCTTAAGAAACCTTGCAGAAAACACACTTACAATCAAACCACCCTTAAATATGTTTGGCAAACTTGTAACAAAAACTGAAGGTGAAAGAAAAGGATCGCTTGATATAAAAAAAGCCATGCTTCCCATTGTTGATTTTGCACGAATACATTCTCTTAAAAATGCTATTCCACAATCCAATACCCTTACAAGGCTTTTCAGACTCTATACCAGGCATGCAATAACCAATAAGGAATATATGGATATCATCAGAGCTTATAATTATATGATGCAGCTAAGATTTCTTCGACAAATCACTACTCTTATTGATGAAGAAAAACCTGCGGATAATTATATCTATCTATCTAACCTCTCTGCCCTTGACCATGTACTGTTAAAAGAGATTATTAAAACAACAGAAAAACTTCAGCAGAAACTTAAAGGTGAATTCGCAAGGAGTTCCTGACAGGCTGTTATAACCTGAAGGTCACACGAAAAACGCCAATTTGTGAGCATACGTTCTTTTTCGAGCCTCAATGTCGGCGTTATGAGTTAATGGGTTTTCACAAACAAACTGATTATTAATAGAATAAATCCTATACCAAGCAGAAAACAGAAAAATGGGAGGTCATAAATTATAAAATCAAAAACATTTTGAACTGCAGCAATATCTGTTAATAAAACAACTGTTTCAGAATATTTTTGTCCAATAATCTTTGAGAATGTCAAATCTACCCAGAAAGTATGGGTTTCAAAAAACTGGGAGATACCACTGAAAAGTGCCACACAAAGGCCTGCCAACAATGTAAAGATCCCAAGTTTTGTTATCATATTCTCTTTTTTCTCTATTTATAGTGTCTCTAAATGTAATTAATACTTAATGATTAAGCACATACGATTTTCATTTTTTCCTCTGACTTCCTTGGCCCGGTAAACCTTCTGTGACACACTTCTTATAGCATTTCAGTACTTGGCCTAAACAGAAGATTG
>CAXMTQ010000131.1:0-6786 GCA_964196205.1 uncultured Desulfobacula sp. | reverse complement strand
ATGTCAGGATAGTGCTCAGTAGGAAAATCACGCCTGATATCATGTTGAATTCCGCTGGCACGCCCGGCCGGTCCCACAAGCCCAAGTTTTTCAGCATCGTATGTGCTTACTGTGCCGCATCCTTCAAAACGTGCTCTCACACTGGGGGTGTCAAACAGAAGATCAATTACATGCTGCATTTGGGGTTCTAAAACGTTTATCCGGCTCATTAGTTCTTTTCGAATATCATTATCAATGGAAAAACGAACTCCGCCCGGCCGGACAACCCCTTTACCGAGTCTGTTTCCACAGATAAGCAGTGTCATATTTAAAAAATCTCCGCGCATACGGCCAAAATAATTGGCAGGAGGCAAAAATGCCACATCCCCGCTTAAAGCGCCAAGATCCCCTGTATGATTTGCAATACGTTCAAGTTCAAGGGCAATAGTTCGTATTATTTTTGATCCTTGATCTGTTTTTATCTGAGTTAGTGCTTCCATGGCCTGGGCCATGCAGGTGCCGTTTGCAACAGTTGTATCTCCTGCTATACTTTCAATTATGATTGGAAGCCGTTTGTTTTCTACATTTAATAAAAGATTTTCAATGCCCCTGTGCTGATATCCAAGTTGGATCTCAAGATGGAATACCCGCTCTCCAATGCAGTTGAATCGGAAATGACCAGGCTCAATGACTCCTGCATGAACAGGGCCAACAGCAACTTCATGAACTTCATCTCCGGTTACTTTATAGTAGTCATAATTACCTGGAATATCTTCTTTATAATCATTACCAAAAATATCGGGTTTTCCTGTATAGTTCGGATGATATCGAACCATCTTAAGCCAGGGATGACCTTCCGGTTTTATTCCAAACTGCTCTGCTATTTCCCTTTCAAACATATGAAACTGTTCACATTCAGTGGTAAATGAAGGATAAAAATCTGGTGCATCAGCAGTGGCTGTAAAAAGTTCATCTGTCCGTAATACTGCAATAAGTTTGATAACAGAATTATCATTGTATGCAAAATAGTGAACAACTTTTCCACCGTCTTTTACAATATTAAGGGCGTTTTCACGGAAATCAGCAAATGGCAGATGTGGAATTTCACTCCTTGATACTGCACAACCATTTGATATTTTGAAAAAATTTGTCTCCATTTAAAATCCTCCACCAATTACAGCAACAGCATCAATTATAGTCTTATATAAGGTATCAGGAATCCACAGGCATAAAACAAGTGATGTAAGAAGAAGAATATACTGCGGCCAGACCATACTTGCTTTTTCTTCTAATTTAATTGATAAGTGCTTATCAGCATCACCAAAAGTAATTTTCATGGCCTGATTGGCAAAACCTGCAAAAATTACACAAAGGCTTATAATAAAAACCGTGGCAACAACATAGTGACCGGCGCGGAATGCACCTATTATAATAAACATCTCTCCTATAAAGATTCCAAATGGTGGAAATCCTGAAATCCCTGCAAAACCTGCAAAAAATGCAATAAGAGTTTTTGGCATCAGTTTTACAAGGTTCCCTGTTTTATCAATAAGTCCGCTCCCATATCCAAGTAAAATATTGCCTGAAGTTAAAAACAGAGAAGATTTTATCAGGCTGTGATGAATCAGGCAGAGAATCGCTCCATAGGCACCAAGGCCTCCTATACCTGTCCCAAAGGCTATAATTCCCATATTTTCAATACTTGAATATGCAAGAAGTCTTTTATATTCTGTCTGTTTCAGAATAAAGGTTGCAGCTGCCAATATGGACATGAGGCCGAATATAATAAGTATGGTTCCTGAAAAATCTCCAAGACCGGCTGCTATCATTATTTTATTAGTTTTGAAAATACCAAGGTATGCACAGTTAAGAAGAACTCCTGATAAAAGTGCTGATGCCGGGCTGGGAGCTTCGCTGTGTGCATCGGGAAGCCATGTATGCATTGGTGCCAAACCCATTTTGGTTCCATAACCAACAAGAATGAGTACAAATGCAGCTTTAAGCCATATGGGGTCAAGCTGTTTTGCAACTTCTGAGAGTGCAGAAAAAGAGAGAGGAACATTGATGTTACCAAGATCCATGGCAAGCACCAGAAAAACAGAACCGAGAAGAGCCATTGCAATACCCACAGAACAGATAAGAACATATTTCCACGTTGCTTCAAGGGAAGCTTTTGACCGATGGGTATAAATAAGTGGTGCGCTGGCAAGAGTAGTTGCTTCAATGGCAATCCACATAACCATGATATGATCGGAAAGAGTAACCATTGTCATGGTTGAAAGAAACAGTATCATTGATCCGATAAATATATTTTCAGATTGAATCTTTGCCTCTTTGAGATATGCTGTGGTGTATATTGCAACAAGAAAAAAGAGGAATGATATGACGAGCAGGGATAATAAACCTTCCGGTGTCACAGAAAAATATTCCGGTAGAAATGCTACTGGTCTTCTAACCCACAGTGTAACAGAGAATAAAAGATGGATACTGCCGGCAACAACCAATATAGTACGTCCTGATTCCTTTGGCAGGAAAAATGCAATAATGCCTAAAAGAAATGGAGCCAGAATGATAAATTCAACCATGAAAAACCGCCTATTCCTTTAAATTTCTTAAATGTACTGTGTCAACATCATCAAATTTTTGTTTCATATCCCGCAACATGATAGCCATAATCATAACTCCTGCAAGAACATCCAGCAAAATTCCAAATTCTACAATATTGCGGGCATGGGTAGTAAAAGTTGTTCCTACAAGATAAATACCGTTTTCCATCATCATGTAACCAAGAACCATGGCAATTGCATTTCTTCTTGCCATTAAAATAAACATGCCCGCAACAAGAATTGTAATAGCAGTCGGCGTTAAAAGAGCGCTGGTGCTGACAGACGGAATATTAAGTCTGTGACTCACAAATGCAGCAGCTACAATTAATGCCAGTCCTGCAAACAGAGAAGCATGAAAACCAATAATCGGCTCAACACTTCTGTTGATGGCAACTTTTTTGATAACCAGATGAATGCTCAGAGGAATTACAATACCTCGGATAACCATTGTAACAAGGGAAAACAAAATAGTTCCGGTTGTTAAATCATGTTCTATAAAAAGAGGTACAAGGGAAACCACTATACCTTGAAAAGCGATTACTTTAATCAGCCCCGGCAGACGGCTGGAACCAAAAGAGAATAAAACAGAAAGCAGAACAAGGGACAATATTGTATCAACCGAATATATCATTTTACAAACTCCAGAGTGATAACTACTGCAAAAAAGGCCAGAGCAAATGAAGTAAGGACAAATTTTGGAACTTTATCCATTCTCAAGCGGCCCATAACAGATTCCATGATGCCGGTTGCTGTATATACAACAATAAGTGCACCAAAGAATGTACATATATCCAAAAACGTATTTCCCATATTAAATGGAAAAATCAGTCTTGCTACAAAAGTGGAATAGAAAAACAGTTTTAAATAAGATCCCAGTTCAATTAAAGCAAGATCAGGCCCGCTGTGATCAAGCACCATGACTTCATGAATCATTGTAAGTTCAAGATGGGTGGCAGGGTCATCAACAGGTACTCTTGAATTTTCAGTGAGCAGGATAATGAAAAAGGCAATGGCTATGAAAATCAGTGGTGAACCGGCTGTTTTCCAGAGTTCTGAAGGATTACTCTCGGAAAAATAGGCTGCAAACGAAAGTTCCTGAGTGAGCATGTAAAATAAAATTAATATCATGAACATGGAAGCTTCACATATTATCGGGAAAAAAGCTTCTCTTGCAGCTCCCATACCTTCAAATGGAGATGCTGTATCCATGGCTGCAGCAATTGTAAAAAAACGTCCCAGCCCCAAAATGTATAAGATAAATATTACATCTCCTTTAAAGGAAAAGAGAGGGGCGTGACCGGCAATGGGCAGAAACATCATTGCAGTTACAGCAGAACACAAAGAGACCATTGGCCCCATTTTAAATATAAAACTTGTACTTTTGCTGTATACTGATCCTTTTTTGCAAAGTTTAATCAGAGTATAATAGTTTATCAGAAGCGGGGGGCCTTTTTTTCCTCCGAAAAATGCCTTTACTTTAAGAATAAGTGCTGAAAAAAAAGGCGCAGTAAGTATAGCCAGCATCCATAGAATAATTGATTCAGTCATAATTTTTTTCTCGTATGAGTTGTTTTTCCATCAACCATTTAAATAAAAAACAGAAGTAAAATGATAGTAAACAGAATATAACCTATATATAGATGGATATCTCCATGTTGTATCCAGCGTAATTTATCCAGCAAAAATGTTACAGGGTTAATAATTTTATCAAGATGAAGTTCCGCAATATCATCTATGTGACTGTGGTATTGTGTCTCTTTTGGCAATCTTCCTTTTATTACAGGGTGTTCCTCTTTTAAGGGAGCAAAGGGCTGAAAAAATTCCAGAATAGATGCTGCATAGGAAGAGCCTGTATATTGCATTTTTACAGTCGGTTGAGTGAAACCACACCCCCAGGTGCCAGACTGCCTGATGGTTTTACCTTTGTAAAGAATGGTTCGAATGGCAAATATGATTATAAAAACAGCAATAAAGAGCAGGGTATATCTTGTGATATTTCCGGTCATCTCTATTAACGGATCAAGGGGAATTTGGGAATATCCAAGTCCCATGGCTGAAACAGCCTTAATTGACATGCGAATAAAAATTTCAGGGAAAACACCGATAATTATACAGAGAGCAGCTGAAATTATCATGGGAATAAGCATTGTTATGCCATTTTCATTGACATTTTCAGCCTGTTTGCTTCTTGGTTCACCTTGAAATACTACACCCACAACTTTTGTGAAACAGGCCAACGCCAAGCCTCCGATCACAGCAAGACTGACAATGGCAATCAGGCTTAAAATAAAAGGAGTGCTGTTCATGGAAATACCCTTGAATCCACCAAGATAAACAAAAAGCTCACTTACAAATCCATTAAATGGCGGAAGACCGGAAATAGCGAGAGATCCGATAAGGAAGGTAGTACCCGTGACTTTCATTTTTTTCAGAAGACCACCGAGAATATCAATTGAACGTGTTCCTGTCTTATGGAGTACCATTCCTGCTCCCATGAAAAGAAGCGATTTGAAAATGGCATGATTTAAAACATGAAGAAGCCCTCCTGCAAATCCGAGTACTGCCATAGCAGGATTGTTATATGCCACGCCAATCATGCCAAGCCCTATTCCTATCAGAATAATTCCGATATTTTCAACGCTGTGATATGCGAGAAGCCTTTTAAGATCATGCTGACCAAGTGCATAAACAACACCAAGAATCCCAGATATAATTCCAAATATAAGCACAATATTACCCAATACCGGAGAATGCATATTAAGAATTAAATAAAGTCTTAGGATACCGTAAATTCCTGTTTTAATCATTACACCTGACATGACAGCTGAAATATGGCTGGGTGCAGCAGGGTGAGCATGGGGCAGCCAGATATGAAATGGAAACACTCCAGCTTTTGAACCAAACCCGATAAAACCTAAAACAAAAATTATAATTTTTATGGATTCCGGAATTTCCTTGCTCAGCACAAATGCAAAATTTCCAGTATGAGCATATATTAATCCAAAAGCTGCAAAAATGAACATTGCACCAATCTGAGAGAAAACAAAATAGAGATAACCAGCTTTTCTGTTTTCCTTCTCCTCATAATTGTAAATAACCAGAAAGAATGATGAAAGAGACATGATCTCCCAGGAGAACATGAATGAAATCATGTTATCGGCAGTCACTACAAGAGCCATTGAAGCTATAAGCATGCTGTAAAACAGATAGTTAACTGCAGTTCTTAAAGATTTTTCAGAGCTGCTCATATAATGGTAGCTGTATAAAGTGCTTAAAAAGGAAACAAGAAAAATAGCAGTCAGAAAAAAAGCAGAAAGTCCATCCACTTTAAAAGAGAGGGAGAATATATTCAAATACTTAAATGAAGCAGCCACTGTCTCTCCATTAAGTATGGATATGGAATTGTATAATCCCATGAGACATCCTGTACAGATAAAAGCGACACTGATTGTTCTCATCAAGGTGTGCTTTTGATATAAAAATAAAGCTGCAATACCACCCAGAAAAATTATCATTTCAGATTGAAAAAATAGATCCATAGATTCCTCAATTTAGTTTATTGCAATACAAAACAAGTCCATAAATATATAAACCAGATAAATTGTCAAGAAAATTAATAAGAAAAAAATGATATCTTTTATAAAATAATTGCATTTTTATGCTCTCTGGAATAAACTAAGCGGATATAGTTGAAATGATATATCAAAATGATAATATAGATATTTTTTTATATCTATATAGAAAATTACTTGTTTTAATATAGGGCACCTGTTTTGATCTTAAAGCATATATAATGACTGGAAAAACAAATATAAAGCGCATGGGTATAGCTGCCATGTTCAACAATCATGAGATAAAAGAGTATTTTAATACTTTTTTAATATTGATTGGTGGTATAGAACTTGTAATTTTGTTTGCACATTTTTTAACTTCCACGGGACAGGACCAAGCCTCTTTTCCATGGAAACACTACCTGTTTGTATCATTTCTCGCACCTGTTATTATGGTTGCCGTAATTGGTCTTATAATAGTTGGTTTTAATTTTTTTATTTTTGGAGATAAAAAAAAAGCATTTGATGAAGGCTCTCTCTTTACCAGTGACAAAGAGAAAAAGATATTTAACAGCTCTAAGAACCTGTTCTCAATAATAGGACAAATTCCGGTTCTCACTGGGTTTATTATATTATGTCTGGGGTCTATC
>CAXMTQ010000130.1:4259-6794 GCA_964196205.1 uncultured Desulfobacula sp. | reverse complement strand
AAATAGCTCTGCGAAATAATACAAAAAAAATAGCAGTCTATTTCAGCGAAAAAAGCGGTAAAAAAATGGGATTGTGGATGCCCGAACATATGATTGAACAAGGATGGAATTTAGAGCTATGAATATTGGAGTTCTCACAATTAATGATTTTGATTTTCACCCCAACAGCAGATTACGACAGGCTGCCAAAAAACAGGGCCATAACATCATTCTCATAAATCCCTATGACATGACAGCAGGGATAAAAAAAGGTGAATTTGAATATTTTATTGATAAGATTACTGAAAGCCTGGATGTTGTTATACCCCGTCAGGGATCACCAATGGGTGATTACGGACTTGTCCTGCTTCGCCAATTTAATCAATTGGGCATCCCCCTTGTCAATGACCTCAACAGTATTACCATTACAAGGAACCAATACATTACATTGCAGATTCTTGCTTCATGCGGTATTCTCGTCCCGGATACATGTTTTATCACGAAAAAAGAACTCTTTTTAGAGGCAGTCAACAAAGTTGGCGGCTTTCCTGTTATTGTCAAGCAGGTGGATGGTATGGGAGGAGACGGAGTAATAAAAGTCAACCATGAAAAAGAGGCCATATTTTTACTTGAACGCCATTTAAAAGAAAAAAAAGGTGTTCTTGTCCAGCAGTTTATTCCTTGTGAAAACCGGATAGATATCCGAGTTCTGGTTATAGGTGGCAAGATTGCCGGTGCCATGCAATTAGAACCCAGGCACGATGATTTCAGAACCAATATCCACCAGAACGCCAGGGCTCAACAACTTAATCTCTCAAAAGATATCAAAAAACTGGCCATAAAGTCAGCAAAAGCCTGTGATCTTGAAATAGCGGGGGTTGACCTTATTGTTGAAAAAGATTGCCATCCTTTAGTAATTGAGGTCAACTATTCACCGGGATTCAGAGGACTTGAGGCTGTAACAGGCCTTGATATTGCCCAACAAATTATAGATTATGTGACTTCAATCCATGGTCACAACAAACATACCAGAGAAGGCTCATGAAGATTTCTAATTTCAATATCACCCAAAATGGAGATGACATCCAGGCCAATGCATTGGTTCAATTTGAAGATTGCGACAGGGGTGAAAAACAGATCTTTATTAAAACTAAAAAAAAATATGCAGATAGTTTTACAGCAAATCCCCATGCTTTTCTGGTGGGATGCCTGCTCCCTGCAATCCATCTTAAAGAAAAAAGAATTTACCTGGATAAAAAGATCTGTCCTTTATTAAAAGAGAGCCTTAATATTGCCATGGCCATTCTTAAGGAGTGGACAAAGGGGCAGTATCAGCCTTTGAAAATTGAAGCAGAGATAAAGCCAGATATCAAACCTTTACAGCACAATAGAACCGGCATGTTCATGTCCGGAGGTATGGATTCTCTGGCAGCCCTGAGATTAAACAGACTCAATTACCCAGCATCCCACCCGGGATTTGTAAAAGATAGTTTTTTCCTGCATGGATTTGATATTGGCGGTGTGGTTGAAAGGGGCATGAAATACCATGTTTTTGAAAGGGCAAAAGAGGCAATTTATAAAATCACCAATGATGCAAAAGTTGACTTAATACCTGTATATACAAACATAAGACACCTTTGCGACGAAAGGACTTTATGGCTTGACAGCTTTTTCGGGGCTGTTCTTGCATCCATAGCCCATACATTTTCCAACAGACTGAATATGGTTTTTATTGGATCATCCTATGATATCCCCAACCTTCATCCCTGTGGTTCCCATCCCCTTCTTGATCCTGAATACTCCAGCTATGACATGAGAATCAGGCACAGGGATTATGAACTTTCAAGGATTGAAAAAATAAAAATCGTCTCCAGGTGGGATGTTGCTTTTCAGAACTTCAGGGTATGTCTTGCCAATGTTCCTGACAGGCTCAATTGCGGAAAATGTGAAAAATGCGTGAGAACCATGACCGAGCTTACAGCCCTGGGCCTGCTTCATAAAACAAAAGCTTTTGTTGAAGATGAAATCTTACCTGAGCAGATTTCAAAATTTGATATTACCATCAGAACACGTCCCCCTTTTTACAGACCCATGATTCCTCTGCTCAAAGATCAGGGAAGAGATGACCTTGCCATAACCATTGAAAAACAATTAAAGGGTTTATTATGAAAAAGATTGGTTTAATACTGCCATTAATTAATATTATAGGAGCTGTCACCGCTTTTATTTATTTCCATTTTATAGTGGATTCCAGTGTTGTTTCACAAAATACCCCTAAGTTTTATTCACCCCTTTTTTTTATAATCGCTACTGCTGTAATTATGATACCTACTATTACTTTGATCCGTAGAAAATCCATGAAAACTCTATTTGATGTAGCCTATGGAAAAATAAAAATTAATTCTCTGGAAAAAACTGAAATTAACCACCTTCAAAAGCAGGCTTTAGATTTTCCCATGGTTATTACAGTCATTACCTTTGCGATCTGGATAATGGCAGGATTTACATTTGGGTTTTTAGACCCCTTAATCGCCAGTAATATTTTCAATTTTGAGA
>CAXMTQ010000130.1:0-4249 GCA_964196205.1 uncultured Desulfobacula sp. | reverse complement strand
CCAAATCTTATTTATTGTCTAAGACGGTTTTTAGGAATTTCCCTGCTTGGCGGTGGTATTTCTACACTGGTTCTCTATTTTATTTTGGACAATGTATGGCAGCAATATATACCCAATTTTTTCCCGGAAGGATACTTGAGCCGTATTAAACATGTATTTAAATTTACTTTTCGCAAACGGCTTTTAATTGTATTTTTAAGTATTACACTCATTCCTCTTCTCATTTTTGGAGTAACCATATATTCCAAAATCAATGCACTTAATATGTCTGATGCAATTACAAGAACTCAAATCATGTCTTCACTTATAAATGAACTGCTCTTTCTTACTGCAGATTCTTTGGTTATCTGTTTTATCCTTGCCTATTTCCTTTCAAAAAGCATAATAACACCACTGCTTAGCATTAAAAAGACTATAAAAGAGGTGGGAAATAACAATCTGAATGCCAGGGCAAAAGTTTTTTCCAATGATGAACTCGGTGATGTTGCTGAAGGTTTGAATTTAATGATTAACAGCATGCATGAAAACCAGAGTATAAAAGAATCATTTGGCAAATATGTCTCCACTGAGATCCGGGATGAAATAATTGCCGGCAATACCTTTCTTGAAGGTGAAATGAAAAGGGTGACACTTCTGTTTTCTGATCTTCGCAGTTTTACAAATTTAGTGGAAAAGAACCATCCAAGGCATGTGGTTACCATTATGAACCAATATTTTAATGAAATGAACATTGCTATAAAGGCAAACAGAGGTCTTATACTACAATATGTAGGAGATGAAATTGAAGCCGTTTTCGGAGCACCTGTTGGCTTTGAAGATCATCCAGATATGGCTGTAAAAGCTGCTTTGGAGATGAGACAACGTCTGGAAGAACTCAATGTTAAGTTTGAAAAGCAGGGCTTTCAACCACTGGCCCACGGAATCGGCATACATTCCGGTGCTGTGCTTGCAGGAAATATAGGCAGCCAGGAGAGAATGTCTTATTCACTGGTAGGAGATACTGTTAATTCAGCCTCCCGTATTGAAGGCCTGACCAAAGAGTATGGGTGTGATATCATAATAAGCCAGACCACTTTTAATCTTTTAACAGAATCTTATAATACCAGACCCCTTGCTCAAGTAAAAGTCAAAGGCAAGGAAAATAAAATCATTATTCATCAATTATTATGAAGTACCCTTTTTTAGTATCACTGCCCCATTGTTCTTAATGTATTCCCGATGAAATCCAATCTTATTTTGCATTAGATGAAAATAAAATTCTGGAATCTGCAGATATTTTTAAAGAATTGGCAGACTATTTTTTCTGAATTTTTTTATGCAGGTGGCGTATGCGGCTGCTTAAAACTTTGCATATTTTCAAAGCAATTCTTGGATATTCCAATACAGTCTCATTAAATTCCTGCTGATGAAGAATTAAAAAACGGGATGCTTGGCTTGTTCTGACTGTTGCTGATCTTGTCTCATTTTCCAGCAATGCCATCTCTCCAAAAGAATCTCCTGATTCAATTTTATCAAGGAACAGCTCTTCACCTTCTGCCAGCTCCTTTATAACTTCAACCTGGCCGTTAATAATCAAAAAGACAGTTTCTCCTATATCTCCCTGTTTAATAACTATACGATCTTCAGGATACTCCAGCTCTTTTGTAACAGCAGCAATGGCGGCAAGTTCTGCTGCGGTGAGATCAGAAAACATATCTATTTTTTTTAAAAGAAGTAATTTTTCACTAAGGGAGATTTCGTTTTCTTCAATTCTCTGGGGATCTTTGGACTCTTCTCTCTTTTTAAGAATCATTTGAACTTCCTTTAAAATATTTTTATTAAATGAATTCTGCAGGTCATTTAGTATATCACCTCCTTCAAAAAGTGAAGGTTCATCATAAGCAAGGCTGAGACCCATTATAACATCAACCCAGTCTTCAGACGAGATTAAATTTGAAAAAACATCCTGGCCGTCTGAATCAAACTGCGGTATTTTGGCAACATTTTTCCCCTCGGTAAGAGCTAAAGCAGGTGTAGGACTTTCCAGAAGCGGAAGCATGGTATTGAATAGTTTTCTATCCATAATATCGCTTAAAAGTTCTATGGCATTGGCCCTCTGCTTGGTATCAGAAGAAAAAATCCCCCTCCATGCAGCTTTCATTCTTCCTGTCTGATCATTGATCGCAAGAACACGAATAATATTTTCCAGTCCCAGTTCTTTTTGCTGAACCATGTGTTCCATTGTCAAATTCTTCATGGGTGATTCAGGCCACTTTTTTAGATTTTCACTCATGGCAAGATAGGAATAACATTTATTCAGATTTTCTCTGGCAAACATAAAAATATCAAATTCTTTAATTTCAAGAATTCCCAGGAGTTCAAACAGCTCTTTGCGGATACGGGTGCCAGGCAGTCCAAGAGATTCAATTAAAAGTTTATTATTTTGGTATTCTGATTTCTTAATCTTCTCTTTGGCCAATTCATGTATGTCATATGAGTGATCACCCAAAAGAAGAACAACCTTTTTCAATGAAAAATCATCTGTAATCTCCAGGGCGTCAAGGGCTGCAAGTCTGATATCTTCTGACTCATAAAAGAGATAAGAGTAGATAACACCGTTAAGTTCCCTTGCTCTCAAACGGGAGAGTGCAATTATGATATCCGGTATGATGGGATCAATTTCACGCTCTTTAAGTATAGTCAGAAGAGTATCAATATATTCTCTTTTCTGCGTTAGTCCTGCGCTTATAATACCAGACTGCCTCTCTTTTATATTATCAGTATTAAACCATTTATCAATCATCTCTCCATATTTATCAGGGTTATTGGAATAAATGCAGGCCACGGCAAATCCCCTGACAACGGGATGGGGATTATTGACATAAGCCGTCAAATCCATATCCTTGCTCATATCAAAGCCGTATTGTGACATGATTTTCAGGATGGCAATGGTTACCTCAGGTTTTTCAGGGTCAAGTGTGGGTATAAGTTCTTTTATTGAATTTTCCTTGAACCCGGAAGAGAGCATTTTGATCAAGGCAATTTTTGTTTCATCATCCTGATATTCAAGGGTTTTTAAAATATTTTTATCAAGACTCTCTTTGGAAAAATTCTTTAAAAGCTTAGCATACCAGACGGCATCCTTTCCCCTGGCAGCCAGAAAAGACTCTTCCATCTCTATTTCGATATTGCCTTCTTTAAAAATATGGGCCAGTTCTTCTTTTTCCAGGCTCTTAACATCCAGCATATTTTGGGAAATCAGATCCTTTAAAATTTTTGCATATTTTGATTTCAGTATAATAGGAGCTGCCATCCAGGCCAGCACAAAAGGCAGAGCAACAAGAGTGAGATATCGAGGATGGAAAAGGCCACCAGAGATAAGGATCAGGCCTGATCCTACAAACAAGGCTATTCTTACAACAGTTCCCCTTAAAAATGGACGTATCATGTTCCTGTAAGACTCAGGGAAAAGGCCAATTAATATGGAGCTTGCCGGCACATTAATGGTTGTGCGGATAATATTTGTGGACATTCTGGCATACATTGCCGAAAACATGTCAAACCTGAACATAAATGCAAAAAATGCAATCATATAATTAAAGGGATGAAACATCAGTGCAACAGGCAGTCCCCACCTGCCGTAAATTCTACCAACAAACAGAAGTAAAATTAAACTGACAACATAAAGCCCTCCCCTGAAGTAACCAAAAAACTGGATCATGGCTGTTTCACTTGCAAACTGACTATCAATGGCATAGTTAAACTGATAGTTCATGATGGGGATAACAACATTGGGCATAAATGTTAAAACCAGAACAATTTTAATTAACACAGAATCTTTAATTAAGGGCAGAACATTCTTGAACTCCTGGATCATGGATTTTTTCTTTTTTTCTGTGGGTCCTATTTTTTCAGGAAAAATAAGGGTTGGAAAACTTCGTCCCATGCCCTGGACAATAACAACACCTAAAAGCGTGGTACAAAGATAAAGATACAGCAAGTTGTCAAGTTGAAAAGTTTTTGCAAAATATGGGGTGCCAAAGCTTCCGAGAATAAGTCCCACTACCCCTCCGGCAGTAAGCAGGGGGAAAAGACGTTTGGACTGCCTTGTATTAAACAGATCATTGCACATATTCCAGAACAGCAGTGCCTGTAACAGTTCAAACTGGCTTTTCAGCATAAAAAGAGCGGGATATAAAAGCTCCATTCCCATGGGAATAAGAAGCCTGATTATGGTAACAATTATACCACTGAAAATAAAAACATATGA
>CAXMTQ010000129.1:0-6798 GCA_964196205.1 uncultured Desulfobacula sp. | reverse complement strand
AACTGTTGATGCCGGTACAAGAACTGCCATTAATTTCCAGGGACTTGATAAAAAATCTATCATCAGAGGAGATATTCTCTCCCTGCCACAAGCTCTTATTGAAAGCTACATGGTGGATGCTCATTTCCATTATTTAAAAAGTAATGCAAAACCTGCAAAACCCAGGACAAGAATAAGGTTTCATTCAGGCACAAGCGAGATACTCGGATATATGATTCTGCTTGACAGAAAAGAACTGGCTCCGGGGGATGATGCCCCTGTCCAGTTTCGGCTTGAATCACCTGTATGCTGTATCAAGGATGATCGATATGTAATCAGGAGTTATTCCCCGGTAAAAACCATTGGTGGCGGCGCCATATTGAATCCTGCATCGCAAAAGCACAAATTGTTTGATAAAAATATTATCCAGGGTCTTGAAAAGCTTCTTTACAACGATAACGAACAGACCATTAAACTCTTTTTGTCTTTAAAGGGATATCAAGGGATCTCTTTTTCTGATTTGCGTGTAATGACCAATATCACTGATAAAAAGCTTAAATCAAGTTTACAAAAACTGCTGGCAATGCAGGAAATAGTTCAGACAGACAGAGAAAAACAAATTTTTGTTTCAGGATCTTTTTTTGATGATTTTAAGAAAAATATTATTGACAGACTTCAGATATTTCATTCAAAAAATCCTTTAAAGGAAGGTATGCCGACACAGGAGCTTAAATCAAAATTCCAGTATATTAATGATACAAAATTTTTTAATATTCTCTTTACAAGGTTATCCAAGGAAAACCTTATTATAGTTGATAAAAATATTATAAAATTATCAGATCATGTAGTGGCTCTTCAAGTTGATCAGCATGAAATTAAAAATAAAATTAAAAAAATTTATCAAAGCAGTGGTTTGACACCTCCCTTTTTCAGAACCATCTGCCAGGATCTTGATATTGATAAAAAAACTTCCACAGATGTTCTGCATATGCTTATTGATGAGAAATCCATTATAAAGACAAAGGATGATCTCTATTTTGACGCTGGTGATATAAGCACTCTTGAACAAAAGCTTGTTAAATTTCTGCAAACCAATGAATCAATAACCACCCCTGAATTTAAAGATATGACACAGGTTTCCAGAAAATTTGTCATTCCTCTGATTGAATATTTTGACTCAATCAAGGTCACCATACGGGTGGGAGATATAAGACAGTTAAGACGAAAAAGATAGAGTCCTATACTACCTGTCGGGCAAATGTTTCTACTATATCATTCAGACACGTTCTACCTTCAAGACTGAGCACAAATTTACTGCTGCTCAAACTACCCATGGATTGATCAAGGAGATTGGCTACAATATTTTTAAACTCATCTTGAAAAGAGAGGCGGAATTGATTCTTGAATTGTAAAAGATCAATTCCTTCAGTAGTTCGCAGGCCGAGCATAATTGTTTCAAGTTTTTTCTGCTCCAGAGTGAGGATTTCAAAATCTTTAACGGGCAGCCTGCCTGAACTTATACCTTTTATATATTTTATAATGCTTTTATGGTTCCAGGATCTTTTTTGACCATCAAAGGAGTGAGCCGATGCTCCAAATCCCAGGTATGGTGTCATATCCCAGTATTGAGAATTGTGTTTTGATTTGTATGCCCTGCCCTTTGCAAAACTTGAGATCTCATAATGTTCAAATTGTAACTCATTTAAAACCTGGGCAGTTTTTTTAAACAGCATGGACATGGATTTGTGCTCAAGTGGTTTTACCTTGCCATTTTTTACATATTTATCAAGGGGTGTTAAAGGCTCAATTGTGAGCATGTAGCAGGATAGATGGGCAGTTTTCATATTTACGGCTTTCTTAAGATCATCAAGCCACATTGATTGTGTTTCAAAGGGAAGGCCGTAAATCAGATCCAGACTTATATTGGAAAATCCAGCCAGTTTTGCATCATCAACTGCCTTGACAGCCTGATCAGCAGTATGGATTCTCTCTAAAAATTGAAGTTTATCATCATTAAACGACTGTACACCAATACTGAGTCTGTTAATCCCGATATTTTTCAGTTTTTCAAGATATTTAAAATCAACAGTTCCAGGATTAATTTCAAAACTTATTTCAGCATCCGACAGAATTGAAAAGTTGCCTTTAATAGTATTGAGCAGCAAATCAACTTCTTTTATGGAGAGAAGCGAAGGAGTACCACCGCCAAAATAAATTGTATTAATTGTGGCTTGCTGCCCTGATCTTTTTTTAATTTCTTTTTCAAGGGTTTTTATATAGTCTGGAATAAAGCCAAGATCTGTTTTTGAATAGAAATCACAATAGATGCATTTTTTAATACAAAAAGGGATATGAAGATAAATTGCCCTGTAATCAGCTGAAGATTCAGACAGTAAATCAGACAAAACGCTTCATTAAATCATCAATTACAGAATCAACATTTTCAGAGGTGATCCCGTAATGGTCAAATGCCTGTTTAACTTTTTCAAGATGGGGACTGCTTTCCATTTCATCGGGTCCTCTAAAAAAACCCATTCTCCTTCCTACCTGATATAAAGCCCTTTTATCAGGATCAAGTTCAAAAAAACTGTCAATAATATTTATCATTTTCTCCTTATCTTCAGGCATTTTTCCATTAATGGTCTCAAACAGATTCAGTATGTGGTCACTTTTGATATAAGAATCTATTCCATCAAGGGTTTCAAGAAACAGCCTTAACTCTTTGGCCATCATGGTATCAGTGGGTTTTTGGAAATCTCCTGTTTTGGCCTCTTCAGCAAGTTTTGTCCCCTTGGTTACAGCAAGAGTCCTGATTCTAATGAAGTCAGGATTAATGCTGTTAAGTGCAGAAGCTGTCTCCATGGCATTCTCTATTGAATATTCAATACCTCCAAGACCTGGCATGACATATTCTGACAATTGCATTCCTGCCTTTTTGATCTTTAAACCTGCCTTGATATGACCTGCTTTATCAATACCTTTATTGATCTTTTTTAATACAATATCAGATCCCGATTCCATACCCACATGGACACGGTTTAACCCTGCATCTGCCATGCGTTTAAGATCATTTTGCTTAATTCGCACAATGGTATGGCTTCTGGCATAAGTTGTAACTCTGTCAATATCTGGAAAACATTGTTTTAAATATTCAAGAACAAAGACAAGATCATCAGGTTTCATGATCAGGGAGTTGGCATCCTGCAGAAAAATGGATTTCATACCAGATGCATACCAGTTTACAGCAGCATTAAAGGCAATTCGATCTTTATCTTTTAAGCCGTTGAAAAGGTTATTAATAACTGTGTTATCAATATACCCCTCTGATTTGACCTTTTGTTTGATTAATTCAATATAATTATACAAAAAATCAATATCTTTAATAATATTTTCCATTGATCTTAAGGAAAACTGACTTTTTTTATACACTCTGCAGAATGTACATCTATTCCATGGACAATTTCGTGTCAATCGAATTAAAAGACTGCTTGCTTCACTGGGAGGTCGTATAGGCCCCTGTTCAAATCCCTGGTAATTGTCTTGTTTTTTCATATTATATCATCAGCCTACTTTATTAATTTAATAATCTGCTTGAACTCATCACCCTTTGCAGCTTTTAATAATTCAAAAAAGATCATTTCAACACAACTGACCTCACCACCGGATTGAACAATTCGCTGGATACCGATATCTTTATTCTCTTTGGTTCTTGAAGAGACACAATCGGAAACAACCTGTACATCACATCCCTGTTTTTTGATCAAGTCATATCCGGTTTGAAAAACACATATATGGGTTTCAATTCCAGTTAAAAGCACCTGGGTTCTTCCTGCTTTTTTGAATTTATCCATAAATTTAGGTTCATTGCAGCAGGAGAAGGAAAACTTCTCAATGGGTTCTTCATCGGTCATATATTTTGCAACCACTTCTGTTGTGGGACCTAAATTTTTTGGTATCTGCTCCATCCAGATTATGGGGACTCCAAGAGTTTTCATCCCCTGGATCATTATACCAAGTGAATTGAAAAGTTTATCTTTTTCATACATTAACTGAGCAAGCTGACCCTGGACATCAATCAAAAGCATAACACTCTTATCAATTTCAAACATAATTTTCTCCTTATTTGCATATGAAACTTTTATTATCAATCCGTTCCAGAATATTTACCTCCCTCTGGAGACTATAGCAAATATTCAAATTCTTTATACATAATGAGTAACCCTGTCATTTTTTGTTAACATATTTTCAATAAAACAGCCAACCATATAAATACCAAATTTAGAAATTACTATTTTCACAGATATAATTATGCACATAGCAGACAGTTTTGATATTCTCTATATTTTTATCTCTCTTTAGCATGATTATTGCTAAAGTAATTTTCTAAAGATATTGAAAAAACTTTTGATAGGAGTTAAATCATGGTTGCAGGAAGCAACAGCAATGTTTCAGCATTACAGGCATTTTCAAAACAAATGTCAATAAGCTCTTTTAATGTTGTAAATGCAATAGAAGTAATCTCAACAAAACAATTGCTTTATGTTTTTAAATTTTTCCTTAATATTTTATTAAAGGGGATAATATCTTTTCCGATCAACACTCGAATATTGGTTTTCAGTTTAGTTGATTCAATGAATTCTCCAGCAACTTGAAATCCGGGAATTTCCTGGCTCAATTTCAGTGCATCTTTATAAAATCCAGGGGTATAATAAATTTTTGTAGTCTTATAATTAAAATGACTTGCGTTTGATGGAATAGCAACGCTTAATCCTTTTTGTTTAAAATAATTACTGACTCTTCTTGCCATATGGTAAATTCCATTTCCATTTAACACTTCAATATTCAAACTTTTATTTAAAACTGTATAGTTTACCTTGATATCACTGCTTTTTTCATCCAACCCAGCGTGAAAGACTTTAATGGGATAAGTTTCAACAATTGTTAATGCTGACCGCCCTTGTTTATCTAAAATTTTAGATGCCAATGTCTCGGCATCCGATATAGTTTGATATTTTCCGAACCGTACCCGGTAATAAGGTTTGGCCTTTTCTACTTTTGTTATATAAGGACAATCATAACCTTTTTTTTGAGCTTGTTGTAGAGTATTGATAGCGGTATTAATATCATAATAAACTCCAAGTTGTATGGCATAAAAATCGTCTTCAACTTTGGAGACTTTAAGGTTTGCATTTTTTGAATCATAAAGTTCTGTTTCTAAATCTCCCCCAGTTACCTTGTCAATGATTTCAGTCAATGTTTCAGAGGTAATATTATCTGTCACGATTATGGGATGTATTGCCTGTTTTTCTGGCTTGTAGGAATCAGCAGTTAAAACAAAATCTGCCTGGAAATTATTCTGCCCTGATTTTGCCCGGGCCAAAGCAAGATTTTTTTGATACGTTGGATTATTTTCATTAATTACAATTGCCTTTTCAAATCCTTTTATTGCAACCTTGAGATCACCTTTAAGTAAATTTGAATAACCGATATTGTTATACACATAATCCAGTTCTGGATTGATTTTTAAAGCTGCTCTATAAGCATCTATTGCGGAATCATGCTGTTTCAAGTGATCATAGGAAACTCCAAGAGCATTATAGGCATTATAAGAATTTGGATCTATTTCCAATACTTTTAACAACTCTTCAACCGCAATTTCATGACGATTCTGTTTTTGAAAATGTCTTGCAAGCTTGTACTGATTCTCAGCATTGCCTTTAGCAGGCCTTACAGTGGTCATGAATTTATTAAAATCTTTTTCATCTATTTGTTCTGCTGTTTTCAAGTTATCCGAATCTGATAGGAAAGAAAACCAGTTGTTCATGGTTGCACAGCCTGAGATAATAAAAAGAGATAACAAAACAAACAGACATCCCATAAATAATTTTGGCAGTTGATTTTTAATTACCATCTTTTTCTCCTTTATAATTGATTATGCTTATTTTAATCTGCATTTTTTAAGGTTTTCATTTGCCAGCAAATAGAAACGGGGGCTCAGCTCAATTGCTTTTTTAAAATATTCTGCAGCCTTTTCTGTCTGACCATTATTTAAATATCCAACTCCGACATTATTATAGGCAACAGCCTCGGGGTTTCCTTTTTTAAATGCCTCAAGCGCTTTATCGTAATCTTCTATTTTAATAAATACCCGTCCCAGATTATTATATATTTTATTTTTATCATACTGCAACCTCAAAGCCTGGTAGAATGAATCAACAGCTTCTTTATATCTTCCAGACATATAAAATGACATACCAAGGTTATTATGTATAAACCCGGCATCCGGTTTAATGGTAAGAGCTGTCAGATATTCCTTAATGGCCAGGTCATATTGTTTTTTGATATCATGCAAAGCCCCTAAATACACATATGAGCGCCATAAAAGCGGATCCAGACCAATGGCTTTTTCAAAATTATATTTTGCAACAGGATATAATTTATTTTTAAAATCAATCCATCCCATCCCTTCATAAGCGGGTGCAAAGTCAGGCTTTTTTCCCAAAATTATTTTAAAAAGGTTGCGGGCTTCCTTGAGTTTTCCGCCTCCAAGCATGGCAACGCCTTTTTTATATTCAACACGTAAATTGTCCTTATCCTTTTTCAGGGAATTTTCATACTGCATAAAAGCCATGGAATACTGACCATTGGCAAGCATAGCATCACCGAGTTTTTCATATTCATCAGCATTGATTTCAGGGAGTTTATTATTTTTGAGTGATTCTGCCTGTTCCTTGTAGCGAACCTCGGGGATATCTTTTACATGACTCCGGGAAGGGTTCCCGTATTTTATCCGGGGTTCAACCATAATGGTTTTTGAGG
>CAXMTQ010000128.1:0-6838 GCA_964196205.1 uncultured Desulfobacula sp. | reverse complement strand
CAAGTAGTATTTCGAGGATTAAAATTTTTTACCAACACCGTAATTGGTCAAATTAGCTGTTTTCGGTCGGCACTCAATATTCAAAGGTCTCAAAAAATTAAGTTGGAGAGAAAAATTTGATAATTAATAAAGACATTAATGTGACCAGCATAGAAAAAGAGATGAAACAATCCTATCTTGAATATGCCATGAGTGTCATAATTGGAAGGGCACTGCCCGATGTTCGTGATGGATTAAAACCGGTTCACAGGCGTTCTCTTTATGCCATGCAGCAGGCAAGAAACGACTGGAATAAATCCTATAAAAAATCTGCCCGTATTGTTGGTGATGTTATGGGTAAATATCACCCCCATGGTGATGCTGCAATTTATGACACCATTGTCAGGATGGCTCAGGATTTTTCTTTAAGATATACCCTTGTTGACGGCCAGGGTAACTTTGGATCTGTGGATGGTGATTCTCCTGCTGCAATGAGGTACACTGAAATCAGGATGAAGAAGATTGCCCACCAGATGCTGGTTGATCTTGAAAAAGAGACTGTTGATTTTATACCTAATTATGATGAGACCCTTGAGGAACCATCGGTTCTGCCCACAAAATTTCCTGCGCTGCTTGTTAATGGATCTTCCGGCATTGCCGTTGGGATGACAACCAATATCCCGCCTCATAACATCAAAGAGGTTATTGCAGGGTTAGAGCAACTTATTGATAATCCTTTAATGACTATTGATGAGTTAATGGAATATATTCCAGGGCCGGATTTTCCAACCTATGGCCATATCTTTGGCACCAAGGGCATCCACGAGGCTTATCACTCAGGGCGTGGTATTATCACCCTTAGAGCAAAAGTTGAGGTGGAAGAGAATAAAAAAAATGGTCGGGAAACTATTATTGTCACAGAGCTTCCCTACCAGGTCAACAAGGCAAAAGTCGTAGAAAAAATAGCTGAACTTATGCGGGACAAGGTTATTACAGGGGCATCCTTTGTCAGAGATGAATCTGACCGTGACGGAATGAGAATGGCCATTGGACTTAAAAGAGCACAGATTTCCGAAGTTGTAATTAATCAGCTCTATAAGCATACTAATATGCAGACAAGCTTTGGTATTATTTTGCTTGCTGTTGTAAATAACAGACCGCAGCTTTTGACTCTAAAAGAAATTTTGAACCATTTTATTGATCATCGCAGAAATGTCATTGCCAGGAGAACAAAATTTGATTTAAAAAAGGCCAAAGAGAGAGCACATATTCTTGAAGGTCTTAAAATTGCCCTGGATAACCTTGATGAAGTAGTAGCCTTGATCCGGGCATCAAAATCACCTGAAGAAGCAAAGAATGGGTTAAGAGCCAAATTTACCCTGACTGCTATCCAGGCCCAGGCAATACTTGATATGCGGCTTCAAAGGCTGACAGGACTTGAAAGAGAAAAAATTATCAGTGAGTATGAATCTCTTTTAAAAGATATTGCCTGGTATAATGAGATCCTTTCAAGTGATGAAATTGTCCGGGGGTTGATTAAAGATGAACTCTCTGAACTTGATGATGAATTTGGTGATGCAAGAAGGACACAAATTGTCGAGAGTACAGCTGAGATAAGCCTGGAGGATTTGATAACCCAGGAAGATATGGTTGTCACCATAACAAGAAGCGGTTATATCAAGAGAAATCCCATTACACTATATACAAGCCAGCACAGAGGCGGCAAAGGGAAAAAGGCCATGGGAACAAAGTCTGATGATTTTGTTGAGCAGCTTTTTGTGGCATCCACCCACTCTACTTTTCTGTTTATTACTAATTTTGGAAAGGTTTACCAGTTAAAGGTATATGAGCTGCCCATGGCAGGACGTTCAAGCCTTGGCCAGGCCATTGTCAACCTGCTCAAATTGGATGAGGGTGAAAAACTGGCAACTGTATTAACCGTTGATGAGTTTGTGGAAGATAAATATGTTGTTATGGCCACAAAAAAAGGAAGAGTCAAGAAAACTGATCTTATGGCATATTCACGGGCAAGATCCGTAGGTCTGATAGGTATTAAACTTGCCGACGGTGATGAATTGATTGCTGCAAGGATTACAGACGGCAATATGACTGTTTTCCTCGGATCTGAAGGAGGCAAGGTAATTCGTTTTCATGAAAATGATGTCAGGGCTACTGCAAGAGGTTCCATGGGTGTTCGTGGAATGAGAATTGATCCTGATTCCAGGGTTGTTGGAATGGAAGTCTTAGGGCCTGAAGCAACCTTACTTACAATTACTGAAAATGGTTTTGGAAAACGTTCCAATGTTGAAGAATACAGAGTCCAGAACCGTGGCGGCAAGGGTGTTTTTTCCATTAAAACATCCAAGCGAAATGGTAAAATGGTTTCCCTGCTTCTCGTGGATGATAAAGATGAAATCATGATGGTAACAGATAAGGGCAAGCTGATTAGAACAAATATGCATGGTGTTAATATTATCAGCAGAAATACCCAGGGTGTTACGCTTATAAATCTATCCTCCGGGGAAAAACTTATTGGAATAGCAAGACTTCCCGAAGAAGAGGATAAACCACAAGAATATAATGATAACCCTGATGAAGGCAGCAGCCCTGATAATAGTAATCAGAACAATAATAATCAGGACAACGATAATCAAAATAATGGCAATCAGGATGGAGACAACCTGAATGGAGAGACTGCAGGATCTACCGAGTCATAAAGGAAAAGGACACAGAAAAAGGCTGCGTGAAAAATTTTTAAAAAGCGGCCTTAAGGGATTTCATGATTATGAAGTTATAGAACTGCTGCTCTCTTTGAATACACCAAGAAAAGATTGCAAAGAGAGTGCGAAACTGCTTTTAAAGCAATTTAAGACCCTGCAGGGTGTTTTTGAAGCAAGAAGTGATGATTTGTGTAAAATCAAGGGCATAGGCCCTGCAAATTCTTTTGGCATTAAATTGATTAAACAGGTGTCTGACAGGTATCTTGAAAATAAAATTATTTCCAAAGATGTGGTTCAGAACCCGCAGGATCTGCAACAATACCTGAATCAGATAATAGGGCATAAAACAAAAGAAGTATTTGCAGGAATCTTCCTTGATGCCAAAAACAGGGTTCTGACATCCAGGATTCTTTTTAAAGGAACATTGACAACAAGTTCGGTATATCCAAGGGAAGTCATAAAAGAGGCATTGCAGCATAATGCCGCAGCTGTAATTTTTGCGCACAATCATCCTTCTGGCGATGTTGAACCTTCAAAAAGTGATATAAGGATTACAAGGGATCTCTTTTTTGCCTTAAAATATGTGGGAATTGTTTTGCATGAGCATATGATTGTTGGAAATGAAGGCTTTTACAGCTTTGCAGGCCAGGGCCTGATATCAGAATTTAACAAAGAATTTATAGAGGCCGTATGAACCAGGAAAATCAAAAAGATCATATACCTCACTGCTTTGGTATCCTTGATAAAGTTTTTCCCATGACAGATATGGGATTACGACAGACCCCAAATTCCTGTTATGACCGCTGCTCTGTTATAATGAAAACAAAATGTCTTGAACGGGCAATGGCTACAAGAAGTGGTGTTAAACTTGAAGAGGAGATAATTGAAAGAGGAGTAAGGTCAGGATCCATTAATTTTTTTGAGCGCTGGTCCCGCAAAAAACAGGTGCACAATAAAATGAAAAGTTAATAATTCATTATTAATTTAAACGGAGGCTAAGGTGAAATCTGTAAAAGATATTAATGTAAGGTCAAAAAGAGTCTTTGTAAGAGTAGATTATAATGTACCCCTTGATGAGCACTTGAATATTACAGATGATAACAGGATATTGGCAACCCTGGATCTGATCCAATATCTTTTGGAACAAAATGCAAAAATTATTCTGGCTTCTCACCTTGGCAGGCCAAATGGTAAGAGGGACTCAAAATTAAGCCTGGCTCCTGTGTGTAAAAGATTGGCTGAATTAATAAAAAAAGAGGTTCTATTTGCCGATGACTGTGTTGGTGAAAAAGTCTCCAGAATGGTCGCTCAATTAAATGATGGCCAGATTCTGCTTTTAGAAAATTTAAGATTCCATAATGAAGAGAAAGATAATGGCGAAGAGTTCTCAAAGCAACTTGCAGATCTTTGTGATATATATGTAAATAATGCGTTTGCTGTTTCCCATCGGGATCAGGCATCTGTTACCGGTATTCCAAAATTTGCAGCTGTTTCTGTGCCGGGATTCCTGCTTGAAAAAGAGGTGCAATCATACTATGATTCTGTAGAAAATCCCAAAAAACCTCTTGTGGCGGTAATTGGTGGAGCCAAGGTATCCAGTAAACTTGCAGCCCTTGAGAATATGCTTCATTTTGTTGATAAACTTATTATCGGTGGTGCCATGGCAAATACATTTTTGAAAAGTCAGGGCTGTGACACCAAAGGATCAATGATTGAAAAAGATCTTCTATCCAAAGCACGGGATATAATTGAAAAAGCAAAAGAGAAAAATATTGAACTTTTACTTCCGGTAGATTTGATTTGCGGTGATAAGCTGGATAAACATGCCGAGGTAAAAGAAGTTTTGTTAGATGAGATTCCAGACAGATGGATGGCTCTCGATATTGGCCCAAAGACTGCCCAAATATATGCCAGGGCTATTAAAGATGCAAAAACAATTGTATGGAATGGCCCCATGGGGGTTTTTGAAATGGAAAAATTTATGTCGGGAACAAAGACTGTAGCCAATGCCATTGCAGATTCTTCTGCTTTTTCTGTTGTGGGCGGTGGAGATACCGTGCTTGCTGCAAAACTTTGCAGCGTAGCAGAAAAAGTCAGTTATATTTCAACAGGTGGAGGAGCATTTCTTCATTTAATGGAAGGCAGGCAATTGCCGGGAATGGTCGCTTTGAAGTAATTATAAAGGGAGTATATTATGTACTGTATGCACAGAGATTGTTTAAACAGGGAGGAAAAACTTAGAAGATCTTATTATGAAGCTTTACGCGATGAGCTGGATCAATTTGTTTTAGGATACTCTCTTGTCGGCTCTTATAATAATTTTCTTCGATTGCACTCACCATACCCATTTGTGGAGCTCAGAGAGCTCAAACCCAGAGCAAGAATACCTTCAGTTGAATTTGATGCGCAAAATTCATTTTTAATTATTTTTTCTGAAGATTTTATTGAGAAAAAGCATAAAAAATATATCAGATACTTTGATGCCAATAAAACAACAAAAAATAATTTATTAAGGCATAAATATTTTCCATCTGTAGAAAATTTTAACCGGGATATTAAAAATTTTCAGAACAGTGAGTTCTTTGCATTATTAAGATCACTGCTTCCCATTGATTATGCTTTGCTGATTCAAAGAAACCAGAAAAGCAAGGTGAAGTACGCATTAACCCATTTCCATGTCAGGGTTGACTGGCCCATTGCCCAGGCAGCTGAAGAACTTGCAAAGGATTTAAGGTATGTTTCAAAAGACCTTTATGAAAAAGGGGAACAATATGCTGAAGATTTTCAGAAAAAATTTTTTGAGTATTATGGTGTTCCGTTCCTGGCCGGAGGAAGAAGAACAGCAGCCATAGTTGCAGCCCAATATTTCAGGCAGCTTCCGGGAATCACAACCATTTATGTTGCCTCCAGCGAATCCAGAAGTCTTTTAAGAATTGGAGAAAGAGGCTCTTGTAAGGCAGTTTTGGTACAATTGTCTGGTCAGGAGGTCAAAAAACTGGCTGAAAGTATAAACATAACCCAGAACACTTTTACAAAAAACTATGTGATTGCAAGGAATAAGGGAAATTTTGTCTGTATTTTAAATGTCAGATATAATTATACCAGTCATGCATTAGCCCCGGTGGATAGAAAACTAAGAGAACTTAATTTTGATACAAACTGGCTCACTGTTGCTGAAGAGCATATTCTGCCCAAACCATCAGTATTAAAATATCCGCCTATCCCCCATAAAATGGTGTATTTATAATTTTTTTAGCATGGCAATCTCATCACAATTTGGAAAGCTGACGCAGCCTATACAGTCTGCCCATATCTTGATGGGGAGTTCATTTTTATCAATGGTTTTAAAATCAAATTGCTTAAAAAAATCTGGTCGATATGTCAGTGTGAAAATATTTTTTATATTGAAATATACTGCCTCTTGAATTGATCTCTCTGTTAGTGTGGAGCCTATCCCTCTGCCTGTAAAACCAGGATCAACAGCAAGTGATCGAATCTCAGCAAGGTCTTCCCAGCAAAACTGTAGAGCACAGCATCCAACTATTTTGTTTTTTTCAGGATCTTCAAATACCCAGAAATCCCTTAAGTGATCATATAGTTTACTTAAAGGTCTTGCCAGAAGTTCACCCTTTTTGCTGTAAAGTTGAAGCAGGGCATGGATAGCAATTACGTCATTTAGAACGGCTTTTCTAATCATTTTATGAAACTCTCTATGGATATTTTAAATTATTAAATTTATATAAGATATTGTAAAATGTCAAACCAGGAATACTGACAAACAGACGTTTGTTCATAATTTGCGTATGATATCATTGGGCTGACATTGAATGCCAAGATAGAGAAGAGCACATGTGTTTGGATGAACTGCATCCACAGGATTTTTATCTGTGTCAAGAAGTTTTATTATTCTGGTTTTTACAGGCCGGCCTAATGGTGAAATCACCTCAATAAAATCATCTTTTGTGAGTTTGTTTCGTATTTCAACCATGTAGCTTTGCTCTTTAGTGCGCCTGATTATTTTTCCGATAAAACTGTGGATTTTCCCATGGTGTCTGTTTTTATAGTTTGGATGTTGTTCCTCTGACTGGCCAAAATAAAATCCAGTACAATACTCTCTGTGAAAAACCTGGTAAAGTTCA
>CAXMTQ010000127.1:0-6862 GCA_964196205.1 uncultured Desulfobacula sp. | reverse complement strand
GGAATCAATTCTCTTTATAAAGATTTCAATGTATGTATCCTCTCCAGCACTGGTGGATGAGAGTAGTTTAAAAACACATAAAAAGGGTGTGGTGTTAAATTTGAAAGATTATGAACAGATAATTTTTTTAAGGCAGAGATCAAATGACTACTGTTTTTAAGAGTTTTGGCTGCAAACCTGTCTGCTTCATATTCATCTTTTCTTGATAAAATTTGAAGAATTATTGATATAAACAGATCAATGGGTGAATAAAGCATACTAAAAAAAATCAAACCGGCATAAACGGAGACATCTTCCATGAAAAAAGCATGGAACAAACTTTCATGGGATATAAATATAGATATGAGAAAAAAGATAAATCCCATCTGGATTATACCTGTTATCATGCGTTTGATGATGTGTTTTTTCTTAAAATGCCCCATTTCATGGGCAAGGACTGAAACCAGTTCCTGAGTTGTCTGTTCTTTAATTAAAGTATCAAATAAAACAATCCTCTTATTTTTCCCAAATCCTGTAAAAAATGCATTGGATTTACTGCTTCTTTTTGATCCATCCATAACAAAAATATTGGAAAGAGAGAAATCAATTGATTTAGCATAGTTTAAAATGGCCTCTTTTAAAGAGCCATCTTCCATTGGAGTGAATTTATTAAACAGGGGCATAATCCAGGTGGGAACAATATATTGAACCACAAGAAGAAAAATAGTGCTTGCACCCCAGCAAAAAATCCAGGCATACTGACCCCCAGATTCAAAAAACCAGAAAATAATTGATAACAGCACCCCGCCGAGAATAGCTGAAAGAACAATGGATTTTATAATATCACTTATGAAGACCATTGGTGTGGTTTTGTTAAATCCAAATTTCTCTTCTATCACAAAAGTGGAGTAGATACTGAAAGGCAGAGATAATAAAAATTTTAATATTACAAGAACAGCTGTAAACAAAAGCCCTGTAACAATTGATCCAAATTCAAAGGACCTGGCAAAAGAATCAATATATTGAAACCCGCCTGAAAACCAGAATACCAAAACAATTACAAGATCAAAACTCGATGTGATAAATCCAAATTTAGTATTTGTTTTCAGATAATCCTGAGATTTGATATATTTTTCTTTGTTGTAATGGCTTTTAAATTCGTCTGGGAGTGGCTGATTTAAGTTTCCAAGGTTTAAGAGGTCTGCAAGATTATCAATAAGATAAGAGCCAATCAGAGTTACAAGAATGATGATGGTGATAAATTGTTCTGAAAAAAACATTTTTGCGGGAAAACAACCCTATGAATTAATAAGGTTTCTTAATTTCCCTGAACATTTAAATGTAACAACCCTTCTTGCCGGCAGGGTCATCGCCTTATCCGTCGCTGGGTTCCTGCCTTTTCTTGCCTTTTTTTCGTTGACACAAAATTTTCCAAAACCGCTGATCATTATATCCTCACCATTTTCAATGGTTGTTTTTATAATTTCAAGAAATTCTTCCATGAGTTCATAGGTATCGGTTCTGGACAAACCAAGCTTATTTTGTATTTTTTCTGCTATAACTGTTTTTGTTAGTGCCATAAATTGACTCCTGCAACTGATTTGGCTTGTTTATTATAATTTTTTATTAAAAAATGATAGCTAAAATACTTTATTATATGTGTGTTTGTCAAGTGATCAAACTAAAGGAATTTAAATTAATATTGCTCGGTTATGGTATATCTAATTTAAAATTGTCAAAATCTACGGTAAATTAATGTTAATTACCGGTTTCTAATTGATAGAATAAATTTACCATGTGTCAAAATCAAGATTGCTTGCTATTTTTAATGCTTTTTAATAATATTGAGGGACTAAATAAAAGAGATAGTAATTTTAAACAGGGAGCAAAAAACAGATGATAGACGCACTGACTGCTTTAGATGGAAGATATGCTAAATTGACAAAAGAGCTTAGTGATGTTTTTTCTGAGTATGGGTTGATTAAAGAGAGGGTATTTGTTGAAATTGAATGGCTTAAATTTATTTTATTTGATTTAAAACTTGCACAGACTCATAATATAGAGACGCAAAAACTTGATGCCATTAAAGAAAATTTTTGTCTAAAAGATGCTGAAAAAATTAAAGAAATTGAAAAAAAAACAAATCACGACGTAAAAGCTGTTGAGTATTTCATAAAAGAGAAACTTGAGCTTGCAGGTCTTTCAGATATTAAAGAGTGGGTTCACTTTGCATGCACCTCGGACGATATTAACAATACTTCTTATGCTTTGATGCTTGATAAAGGCAAAAAAATCACAACTGCTTTATTGAGACAACTCATTGATGATATAGAACAAAAAGCCTTGCAATACAAGTCAATACCAATGATGTCAAGAACCCATGGCCAGCCGGCAAGTCCTACAACTGCAGGCAAAGAATTTATAAATTTTGCCTGGCGGCTTTTGCAGGAAAAAAATATTATTGACCAGCACAATGTTCAGGCAAAAATAAATGGAGCCACTGGAAATTATAATGCACATTATTTTGTATATCCTGATGTTAACTGGATTGAAGCATCACAACGATTTATCTCCACCTATTTGAATCTTGAACCAATACTTTTTACAACCCAGGTAAATCCCAATCATTCCATAGGCTTTGTCCTGCATGCAATGATCAGAGCTGCAGCATCAATAATTGATCTTGACCGCGATATGTGGGGATATATAAGCCTTGGTTATTATAAACAGACAATAAAAGAGGGGGAAACTGGCTCTTCCACCATGCCTCACAAAGTAAACCCAATTGATTTTGAAAATTCTGAAGGAAATATGGGATTGGCCATATCAATGATGGAGCATCTAAGTGTTAAACTGCAAAAATCCAGATTTCAGAGAGACTTAACTGACAGCACTGTTTTAAGAAGCCTTGGATCGGTATTTGGATATTTTATAATTGGCATAAAAAATTGCCAAAAGGGATTATCAAAAATAGATTTAAATAGAGAGATTATACAAAAAGATCTGGACCAAAATCTTGCTCTTCTTGCAGAACCCTTTCAGACTGCCATGAGGGTTTTTGGTGAAGAGAATCCATATGAGAGACTCAAAGAACTTACAAGAGGTCGTCAAATTACAAAAAATGATTTAGATAAATTTGTAAATAAACTTGAAAAAGTGCCCTCCGAGTTTAAAGAAAAGATGAAATCATTAACGCCTGAAACTTATGTGGGACTTGCTGAAGATCTGATTGAAACCTATTTTACAAAAAAAAAATGAAGCTACTTTAATTTTCATTCTATTGTTTGCTTTTCTATCCATTGAAGAGTTGTAAGCTTTTAGCACAAGCCTCTGCGCCATTAAAAAATTATATTATATTTTTTAAATCAATGATAAGATAGAAAAATTAATTCTTTTTTAAGAGATACAAATGACCAGAGAAATATCAAAGAGTGATGGAATATTACTTCTCGAACTTGCAAGACAAAGCATTATTCATGAATTTCAAAATAAAGGGAATAAATTCAAATCTTTAAAAGATAAAGCTTCCTCTCTGATTTTGGAAGAAAATCGCGGGACATTTGTCACCCTTCATAAAAACAGAAGATTGCGAGGCTGTATCGGCAATATTGAGCCTGTAAAAAATATTTTTCAAGGAGTCCGGGATAATGCAAAAAATGCAGCTTTTAGTGATACAAGATTCAGCCCACTCTCCCAGGAAGAGTTAGATGAAACAATAATTGAAGTCAGTATACTGACTCAGCCTGAAAAAATTTATTACACTGACAGCCATGACCTGATTACAAAGCTTAAGCCAGGTATTGACGGTGTGATAATAAAAAAAGGTTATAATAGTGCAACCTTCTTACCCCAGGTATGGGAACAATTGAAAGATCCTGAAATTTTTTTAACACACCTTTGTACTAAGGCCGGGTTACCGCCGGATGACTGGAAATCAGGTGATCTTGGTGTTGCTACATATCAAATTCAACTGTTTGAAGAATCTTAAAAGCTACCTCTCAATTATCGGCTAAAAGTTCCAGTGCCATTGTTGACCACAGTTCTAAATTTAATTGGTGGAGGCTGTTGGTTTTTTTCCATATAAATTGAAACAGTTCCTCTCCTGGTAAAAATTTTTCAGGACTATTTGTCTCTATTTTGAAAACAGCACCCAGGTGCACCTTGCCCACATCTGTAATATCCTCGCTGATCACACCAATAAATTCTGGAGAACTGTTTTCAGGCATTTGATCAAGTTCCTCGCTAAGCTCTCTTTCCATGCCTGCAATTAAAATTTGTTTAAATGAATCTTTTGGTGTGTTCACATCAACAGGATTTATATGACCGCCAATTCCTAAAGACCATAAGTCATGAAGGCGCTGTTCACTTCCCTGACGCTGATAGATAGCAGTTTTGCAATGATCTTTTGTTTGAAGAATAATATAGGGTATAATCTGTTTATAAGAGGAGTCATTTTCAGCGTCTATTCGTTTTATAAACTCAAAACCTGAAGTTGAACAATTCTCAATAAACATGTCCAGTTCCAACGATACAACACTTTTTTGTGTGACCCACGATTCTGGCAAAAGATCTCTTTTAATGCACAATATTTTTTCGTTTTTATTCAAAGCCTCACCTTTTATATATCGTAAAAAATTACAAAACCATTTTTATCACATCTATTAAAAAAAAACAGTTGAATTTAAAAGAATAATAGAGATTTTAACAGCTCTATGTTATCCAGGTATATAAAACTCATTAATTGCAGGAGAGTTTATGCATTTTATAAATTTGCTTTGGAAAACAACTTTGGTCAAAAACTTGATTTCTAACTGATATGAAAGGCAATTCAATGCAGATAAAAAACATTATGGTAACAGGAGGCGGAGGTTTTCTGGGAAAAGCCATTGTCAAAAAGCTGTTAAAGAAAAATTATAATGTAACCTCTTTTTCAAGAAAGTTTTATCCTGAACTTGAAAAAATGGGTGTAAGGCAGATTCAAGGGGATATTGCTGACAAAGCTGTTGTTATAAAAACATTTGAAAATATCGACACTGTATTTCATGTTGCTGCAAAAGCTGGAATGTGGGGACCCTTTGAAGAATTTTTCCAGGTAAATGTAAGTGGAACAGAAAATGTGATATCTGCATGCCTGAAAAACAACATTAAACAATTGATATATACCAGCTCACCAAGTGTGGTATCAGATAAAAAAGAGAAGACAAACATAAATGAGAGTGCTCCCTACCCTAAAAAATATTTAACACCATATTCTCAGACCAAGGCAGAAGCTGAAAGATTAGTTAGAAAAGTGTCTGGTAAAAAATTGAAAACCATAATAATTCGACCTCACTTAATTTGGGGCCCTGAAGATAACCATTTGGTGCCAAGATTAATTAAAAGAGCCAAAAAATTAAAAAGAATTGGGCTAAAGGATTGCCTCATGGATACCATATATATTGATAATGCTGCAGATGTTCATATTCTCGCCTCGGAAAAACTTGAAAAAAACCATTCACTCTCTGGAAATATCTATTTTGTCAGCCAGGATGAACCTGTTGCTCCATGGGATATGGTTGATGCTGTTTTGGAGGCTGCTGGCTTACCACCAGTAAAAGGGCATATTTCAACAAAAACTGCATATATAGCAGGGGCAGTTTTTGAGTTTCTCTATAAGCTTTTTAATATCAAAACTGATCCTCCAATAACTCGGTTTGTTGCAATAGAACTTGGTACATCCCACTGGTTTAATATTTCAAAGGCTAAAAAAGATCTTGGATACTATCCTAAAATTTCCACAGAAGAAGGGCTTAAAAGGTTAAAACAGTGGTTTTCTTCAAATGGAGACAAAAAATGATGAATGATTTCAAAAAACTCATTTTACTCAAAAATAATAAATTCAAAAAAGTTATTGTTTTTGCTGTAAAAGGATTCAGGGAGGATAGGTGTGACCTTAGAGCATCATCCTTGACACTTTTCACACTCTTGTCCATTGTTCCTGTAATGGCCATGGCCTTTGGTGTTGCAAAAGGTTTTGGATTCCAACAAATTCTGGAAAAACGTGTTCTGGAATTGTTTGCAGGACAAGAAGAGATAATCGAGAATGTTCTGGAGTTCTCAATCAACCTTCTTGAAAAAACAAAAGGTGGTTTAATGGCTATTTTTGGCCTTATTCTGCTTTTTTATATCTTAATCAAACTTATCGGCCATATAGAAAACGCATTCAATAAAATCTGGTGGATAAAGGATGACAGGCCTTTTATAAAAAAATTCACAGATTACATAGCAATTTCAATCACAGCTGGCATCATGGTTGTTTTTTCCAGCAGCGTCAATATCTTTATTACTGCATATCTTACAAAATTTTTATCCAATATCCAGCTTCCCGGAAATATTGAAAGCCTGGTTTCTCTTGGATTTAAAATTTTCCCATTTTTCCCCATATGGATACTGTTCATCTTTTTTTATATATTTATTCCTAACAAGAAAGTTGATATCAAAAGTGCATTGGCAGGCGGTTTGATTGCAGGAACCATATTTCAGATAGCCCAGATGACCTATCTGAAATTTCAGGTGGGAGTTTCCAGTTATAATGCAATTTATGGCAGTTTTGCTGCCCTGCCCCTGTTTTTAATATGGTTACAGGCTTCCTGGGCAATTGTTTTATTTGGAGCTGAAATCGCTTTTTCCTGGGAAAATACTGAAACTCTCGAAACTCAGGATATTGATTATGATAAGATCAGTATCCGGTTAAAAAAATTAATTGTTTTGCGAATCGTTCACTTATGTGTAAACCGGTTTGCCAACAAGAAAACTCCGGCTTTTGATATTTATATTGCTGCTAAAATGAAGATACCGTTAAAGATAGTTAAAGTCTTATTGGCAAAACTCGTTGAATGCCGGA
>CAXMTQ010000126.1:0-6893 GCA_964196205.1 uncultured Desulfobacula sp. | reverse complement strand
GATAATGCGGCAATCCATCAATATATGCTTGCATATGCCTCGGATTTTCATCTTGTTGGTACATCTCTCTATCCCCATGGTAAAACTTTCTGGTCCCCGGACATGCAGGTGACAAGTCTGGATCATTCCATATGGTTTCATGGAGATTTTCAAATGGATGACTGGCTACTCTATGCCATGAAGAGCCCCAGGGCAATTAAAGGAAGAGGACTGAATATGGGTTCCATTTATACAAGAGACGGCAGGTTGGTTGCCAGTGTTGCCCAGGAAGGGCTAATGCGACCTGTAAAAAATTAGTATTATGTAACAGCCTGTCGAATCAAAACTATTGCCCGGTTTGGTCAATTTATAAGATAGAATCCCAGATTTTTTGCATAGGGCGGTGGATTATAGAAATCAGCTTCAAAATAATCACCATTTATCTCTCTGATAGCAACCCGTCTTTTTATCAGGTGTTTTGTAATATCATCCAGAACAAATTGAATATCAAGAAAATCATTTACCTTGATACGATTTGATTTTAAGATCCTGAATCCAATGGCCACTAAAGAAATTTTTTCCACTCTAATACTACCAGAAGCTCCAGTCTTCAGACGAATATAACTTCCGCCTAATGATACTTTTTTACCAAAAGTTTTGTTCTTCTCAATTTTATCTCTTTCCTGTTCCAAAAGTGGTTGAAGGCTGTCTTCAATATCGGTAATCATATCCTTATTCAAGGGCTCTTTTGATTTCGAAAGAATTTTACCCACTATACTTTTCAATAGTGCAGAATCTCCTGAACCCAGGGTATATGACATAATTGATATTGCTATAGCAGGTAATTTTTCTTTGGAAATTGCCATGGAAAAAGTTTGATTGATTCTGCGCTTTAATGTTTTGGAATCTTCCGAATACGTCAATGGTAACAGCATAATAAAAATATCCTCTCCATATCGGAAAAGATTATCTCCACGGCGTTTTGTTTTACTCAAAATTTGAGTAATATTTTTATAAAGCGTATCGGATTCTGCCTGTACCTTGACTTTATTTATCTGGCTGACTCCGTCGAGTTTGATTATCAACATAGAGAATATACTGCCATACTTTTTTTGAAAAACGTTTTTATTGCTGACTGTGTGCTCAAAACTCCACTTGTTTTTAAGACCGGTCAAAGAATCCCTTGTAGCCAGGTTTGTCAGAGCCTGATTGTAATATGATCTTTCAATCGCAATGGCATCATATTCAGCAATTGAAGACAGAAGTTCCAGATCCTTATCGCTGAAAGAGTCATCACTGACCCGGTTGATCAGTTCAATGACACCAAAAGTCTTATCATCTGTTTTTAAGGGAGTGCCAATGATGGATTGGGTTGTAAATCCAGTATTTCTATCCACACGGGTGCTGAACTTCTTCTCCTTAGACACATCTTTAATAATCAAAGATTGTCCAGTGGTCATAATATGTCCTGCAATGCCTTCGCCTCTCGGTAATTTTGTCCCTTGAAGCTTTTCCTTGTTTGCCCCAACCACAACAGAAAAAACCATGTCTCCGGTCTTGGGCTCTTTTAACAATATTGACCAGTGAAGAGGCTGAAAAATACGACCGATCTGATACATGATAATCTTGAGAACTTCTTTGATACTATTTGCCTTGGCAAGAGGTTTGGCAAATTCGAGATCCATGTTGGAAAAGGAGTTGCCTTCCATGGTATTCGTTGTATCCTGAAGATCGGTTAAAGGATCTTTTCTATAATAGTACCTGGTAGTTGCGTTGGAAAGCTTGAGATTAGCCCATAGCAGATTTTCCCTGAGCTGACTGACAGACGGAAATACAAAATGATAAAACTCAGAAATCCGCTCCATTTCTTTGTTCATCTGAAGTATGCATTTGATGATATCAATACTGTCTAAATCTATTGTTCTTTCAACTTCAGGCGACAGGACAGGAGGACGAATAAAATCAAAAGATCCTATCCCCTGAGTCCAGCACAGGAAATCTGCCAATGCAACAATTGAAATCAATAATACTTCTTCTTTTGTAAAATTTTGATGGTCAAAAGGCTGATGATGATATTTTACAGCTATAACAAATTTTTCAGGCAATTTCCAAAGCGAACAGAAATAAGCACCAATATCATCATGCCCCAGTCCTATGAAGTCACGCTCTTTTTCAATAACCAATTCAGTGGAAATTGACAGGTCATTGATAAAATCTCCATAATTTTTTTTGCCCTGGATATCAAGAAAGATTTTACCTATATCATGAAGAAGTCCTGCAATATAGGCTTCTTCAGGGGCTAAAAGCCCGATCTCTTTAGCAATTTGCTCACTTAATACAGCAACTGCAAGGCTATGGCGCCAGAAAAGTAGTCTATCAAATTGTTGGTTGCTGCCTTTTTTGAACATATTTTCAAAGATGGTCATCCCAATGGCCAGCTTTTTAACTTCATCCAAACCTAAAATAACCACAGCATCGGGAAGAGTGGTTATTTTTCTTCTAAGGCCGTACAGTGCCGAATTGACAATTTTCAGCACCTTTACGGAAATACCAGGATCAGTTTCTACTATTTTTGAAATATCTTTAAGAGATGCAGTTCCATCTCTTGAGGCATCAAGCAGTTTCATAGCTGCCTGGGGAAAGCTTGGCAGCTTTTTTTGATCAAACCTCAGAACCCTTTTCATATCATCTTTTGAGGGTAGATTAAGTCTATTTTTCATCATAAGTATCCTACATAATTATTGGAAACTTTTTTGCCCAAACGCTTGAATCTTAATTTTAAGTGGTTTCTTTTCTGCGCAACTGATTTTAGCTTGCCTCATTAGATTCATGACTGTTTTATTCTATTAATTTATATTGACTTTTATTTAATTGCAACCTGTTCACAAAAAAAGCCGGGATTTAATGATTTGTATCTCTTGGATAAGTTGTTTAATATGATTCATATCTGTCTCTGGATTCATGATACAAATTCTTAAATATCTTACATCATTAAATGAAGTGCTTGTAATGTGAAAAGCCCCATCACTTAATATCCTGTCTCGAATTTTTATTTGTAAATCATCATTGCCGTCAATTCTGAAGCACAATATGTTTAACTGGGGTTTAACAGGACAGGTAAATTCAGACAGAGATGAAATGTATTCATAGGCATCAAGGGTCGTTTGAGTCAGAGTATCAATATATGCTGCAAGCCCCTTTTCCCCCAAGGCTCCAACAACCAGAAACAATTTCAACCCCAAAGCTCCCTTGGTGCATTCCATTGTTCTGTTGATAAAATCAAATCCGGGCTGATCTTTTTCATAAAAAATATAAGATCCTGTCTGTTCAAATGCCTGGTCAATATAGATATGATCACGAACAAGCAGCGCAGTACAAAGGTTGGGTGTCTGGAGCATTTTATGGGCATCCCAGGTAATAGAGTGGGCTTTTTCAATCCCCTTTAAACGGTGTTTATGAGTTTCAGATAACAAGGCACTGGCCCCGTGTGCACCATCAACATGAAGCCAAATATCGTGTTCCATACAAAATAAAGCAATCTCATCCAAGGGGTCGAAAACTCCGACAGCTGTGGAACAGCTATTGGCAACAAGGGCCATAACACGTTTATTATCCTTCTTTGCCTGCTGATATACAGCATCAATTTTATTGGGTATAATAGCCCCTTTGTCATCCACATCCAAAAGATAGAGTGAATTCTGACCCATCCCCATAATCCCGGCAGCACGCTGCACAGAATAGTGACACCCGGCCGGTGCCAGTATTACCAGATCTTTTGGACTTCCCTCTTTCCATGTTTCAGGCGCAATACGGCTGCGGGCAGCAATTAAGGCTGTAAGATTAGCATTTGAACCACCATGGGTTAATGCACCACCACCGAATTTTTGATCTGAGTTTAGTTTATCAAGCTCTAAAGGAGAGGGAATCCAGCCGACTTTCTCTAAAAGCCAATTGACCATGAAATACTCAACACTTGCCGCAGAAGGGCCCATTTCATATATTGACATACCATTATTGGTAAATCCATCAATCAAAGACCCAAGAGCACCTGAATAATGTGGAATTGTAGCCTGGTGGGCAAGATAAGACGGATGGTGCAGGCGCGTTGTAAACGACAGATATTTTTTAATAAACAGGGCTAATTTATCTGACGTCAGATTACCTTCTTTAACAAGAGTTTCAAGTTTAAGTTCATCTATAATCTGCTTAAGGGGAGCCTGATTAATGACCGGTTCTGTCTGGGATAGAGAATCCTGCCTGAAATTTTTTAATTCAGTAATGATTGCACTTGCGTCTGATTCAAAATTCAATTGTGTCTCCTATAAAATAACAATGTCATCGATAGGCTGTTAATCTTTTTATTTTATACTATACATAGTGGCGCAAAACAAATATTTCTTTTAGTAAATATCCTGTTGAGTAAATCAAAATATTGAATTTTTCCATCATATCTGTTATTAAACAGCATCAAATTTTAAGGAAATATAAACAGATGCATTATGAAGGAATGATGATAAGGCCCCCAAGTGAGGCCAATAGTATTTTACTGCAGGTCACCCTGGGGTGTTCCCATAATAAATGCACTTTTTGCGGAACATTCAGGGACAAACGTTTTGATATTAAAAAAGATGATGTCATTTTTGAAGATATAGAGTTTGCAAGACAGCACTGCAAAAGACAGAATCGCCTGTTTATCTGTGACGGTGATGCCATGATTGTCCCCCAGAAAAGGCTGGTAAAAATTTTAAAACAGATTAGAAATCGGCTTCCCTGGGTGGAAAGAATCGGGCTCTATGCAAATACCAAGGGTATTGGCATGAAAAGCGATGAACAACTGAAAGAACTTAAAGAGCTTGGTGTCAAGCTTGTTTATATGGGACTTGAATCAGGAGATGATCAGATTTTAAAAGAGATTCGCAAAGGTGCTGATTCTGATAGAATGATAAAAATGGGAAAACGTATCAAAGAATCAGGTATGCAGCTGTCTGTCACTGTTCTTGTTGGGCTTGGAGGAAAAGAGAGGTCTAAAAGCCACGCTTTGGAAACAGGAAGAGTCTTGTCTGCCATTGATCCTGATTTTGTGGGAGCTTTAAGCCTTATGCTGGTTCCGGGCACTGAACTCAATGATCAGTTTCAAAAAGGTGAGTTCTCACTTATCAACCCGGAAGAGATGCTTGAAGAGCTGGGTTTGATGATATCTTCCACAAATCTTTCCAACGGACTTTTCCATGCAAACCATGCATCCAATTATCTTCCCATAAGGGCAAAACTTCCAGAGGAAAAAGAGAAAACACTTGAACTGATATCCCAGGCACTCCAGGGAAATGTTGAGCTTAAACCCGAATTCATGAGAGCTTTATAATAAAAAAAATAATAACACAGGAGAAACAGACAATGACCCAGACAGATATTGATCAATTGAGTATTAACACAATCAGAGCGTTGTGTATGGATGCGGTTCAAAAGGCAAATTCCGGCCATCCCGGTGCACCTATGGGGTTGGCGCCTGCAGCATATGTTTTGTTCAAACACTTTTTAAAATATAATCCTGAAAATCCTGCATGGATTAACAGGGATCGCTTTGTTCTTTCCGGCGGCCATGTTTCTTCTATGCTTTACAGCCTGCTCTATCTGTTCGGGTTTGGTCTTGAACTTAGTGATTTGAAAAATTTCAGGCAGTGGGGATCAAAAACACCTGGCCATCCTGAATATGGGGAAACTCCAGGAGTTGAAACCACAACAGGCCCCTTAGGCCAGGGAATTGCCAATGCTGTGGGCATGGCCATTGCAGAACGTCATCTTGCAGCACAATTTAATATAGAAAAACAGGAAATAATCACTCACCATACCTATGTTATGTGCGGTGATGGAGATTTAATGGAAGGAATCGCTCTTGAGGCAATTTCCCTTGCAGGGCATCTGGGCTTAGGAAAACTGATCCTGCTTTATGATGACAACTCCATTACAATTGAAGGAGCTACAGATATTGCATTTACAGAAAATGTAAGGACCAAATTTGAAAGTCAGGACTGGCATGTGGTTACGGTTCAGGATGGCAATAATCTGGAAGAGATAGAAAAAGCTATCCAGGCGGGGAAAGATGCTGTTGCAAGACCTACACTTGTACAGATAAAAACTCATATTGCCTATGGAAGTCCAAACAAGCAGGACTCCTCCGATGCCCATGGAGCACCCCTTGGAGTTGAAGAGATTAAACTTGTTAAAAAATTTTATGGTGTACCAGAAGATAAAGACTTTTATGTGCCTGAAGAAGTCCTTGAAAACTGCAGGAAAGCTCTACCCTATGGAAAAGGATTTGAACAAAGCTGGCAGGAAGTCTTTGATGAATTTAAAACTCAATTTCCAGAGCAGGCTGGAAAATTTGTTGATTCCATCAAAGGATTCTTAACTGAAAACTGGGCTGCCAAAATTCCTGAGTTCAAGCCTGAAGATGCACCTGTTGCCACAAGGGCTGCTTCAGGTCAGGTTTTAAATGCCATTGCAGAGAACCTGCCGGCATTAATGGGTGGTTCTGCTGATCTTGCACCTTCAAATAAAACATATCTAAATTGTTCAACAGAATTTCAAAAAAATTCCTATGAAGGAAGAAATATCAGATTCGGGGTTCGGGAGCATGCCATGGGTGCCATCATGTCAGGTATGTACCTTCATTCCGGTGTGCGCCCTTACGGAGGAACTTTTCTTGTTTTTGCCGACTATATGCGCTCTGCCATTCGTCTGGCCTCTTTAATGAAACTGCCTTTGATTTATGTATTTACCCATGACAGTGTTGCTGTAGGCGAAGACGGCCCTACTCACCAACCTGTTGAACATGTAGCATCCCTGCGTGCCATTCCGGGTCTTAATGTTGTAAGACCTGCCGATGCCAATGAAACAGCCTCTGCCTGGAAGCT
>CAXMTQ010000125.1:0-6935 GCA_964196205.1 uncultured Desulfobacula sp. | reverse complement strand
ACACTTCAATACTATCTATCATCCTCAAGGCTTTTGACGGCATTCCATCATTTTTGTCTAAGCTTAGATGAGAGTGCTGACCTTCTGGTGTCAAAGGAGCATTATCTTTAAAATGCCAGCTTTCTGAGTCTTCAAGATTTTCTTGAGACAGTGTATATTGGCTGAATTTGCTTTCCCTGATGCCGATCTGATTTGAAAGAGCCTGTTTTGTAAAAAAACCAAAATTGGTTTTTCCTTCATATACCACTTTGCCTTTGTTCAATAATTTTATATCAAAGTTCTGGATAATCATGCCGCCAGCCTTGGAAACATCAGTCATGCGAGTTTTGACAGTAATTGTACCGCTATGCCGTGACAAAGATTGAATCAGCGTTGCCTTACCCCCAAGATTTCGGAAATAGAGTCTTTCATTACTTTCAAGTGCAGAGCCGGCATATGCTGCAAGCCACCCACAAGGTTGAAGTGCAATTTCAAGGAGAATACAAAATGGAATGGTGTCACTCCTGTTGGCATTAAAATACCATTCATCTTTTGGTATATCATATTGAGTTTCAATCCAGCCGCCTGGTTCCATTTTCCATTGAGGATGATCTGCCTTAAGTACACTGTCCATGAAAAAATAAGGGGGTCTGGGAAGACGTGCAATTTGTCTCTCTTTATCAAATATTTTATATTTTCCCCCAAAGGCTTTGGAAGGCTTCCCTTGAGCAAAGGCAAGTATAGATTCTTTAGAAAAAAGAGGTCTGTTTTTAAATTTATCATTTAATGACGGATCTGTAATGGCTTCAAATCCAGTTATGCTTGCGACGATCCTTTTTTTTTCATCAAGAAAAGTAAAGTAACCACTGATTTTGGTTTTACTCTCTTTGTTGACTGTAAAAAGAATCTGGATATTCCCTTTTAAGTTTTTAAAAGATGAATACAACCTAAGGTTTGCAATAAAGCTTGGCAGGCAGACCTGTCCCATCTTTTCATAGGACCAGAGTATGGCTGCCTGAAAGGCTGCATCAAGCATCATTGGTTCAATAGCCCATTTTGAACTGTAAGGTTTTTCAAACCATTGATCAGGATTTGGAGACAAACTTGTGGTAATACCAATTCCCTTTTTTGAATATCCATCAATGGATTGTATGCTTTGCAAAGCCTTACCATGGAAAAGAATATTATTGTAAGCCTGCTCAGATGTCAGTGAGTATGGTTTTAAATCCATAAAAGCAGCTTTGGAAAGTACAGGAGATTCCGGCAGCCTCTCGTTTAATAAAATGGTACAGCTTGAATGGATAAAGGATTGTTTTTTATCACCTTGTGAAGAGATATTGCTCACTGTCTTGTATCCATTTCTCCTGGGCATACATTTTCCCAAGTTTATATTAACAGACAATTGAGTTTTTCCAGGTTTAATTCCCTTTAAAAGTCGCATGTCGTCCATCCCGGAAAAAACAAGACCTGGATTGTTTTTCTGGGCTGCGTGGGCATGACAATCCATTAACAGTGCAAAAGGCACAACAGGTTCTCCTGCTATTTTATGGGAATTTAAAACAGGAGTTGAATCTGTTCCCAAGGAGAGTGTCATTGCCTTTGAAAGCTTTGCTCCTTTTGATTTTTTCTTTAGTGAAAGTTGTGCTCCAATAATAATTTCCACTTGTTTTTTTTGAGTATTTCCCATCTCTTTGAGCAACTGTCTTGCTCCAGCTTCCAAAGGAATAAGTTCAATACCTCTTCTTAAAAATTCTTTTTTTAAAGATGTATTCACCATTCCACCTTCCCACGGTCCCCAGTTGACAGAGAGAAATCTGGTGTCAGAATTTGTCATTGATAATTTTTTAGCAGTTTTATTTAATATCTCATTGGCAATGGAATAATCACATTGTCCCTGGTTGCCAATTCTTGCAGCAATGGAAGAGAATAAAACAAAATATTTGAGCCTGTCTTTTTTTGAGGCAGATAGCAGTGTTTCGAGTCCCTTTACTTTTGTGTCCAATACAAGATTGAACTGATCAATATTTTTATCAATTATCAGTTTGTCTTCAAGAACACCTGCACCATGGATAATTGCTGTTATATGCCTGAACTCTTTTCGTATGGTTTGAAAAATTGTATCAATCTCTTTTTTATCTCTGATATCTGCTGAGAAATATCTGACACTGGAACCATTGTCCTTCATTAATTGTATGTTCTGCTTAATTTCTCTGCCAGAGATGATTTTTTGATATCTTTTTTCTATATCAGCAGGTTTGGGTGCCTGATTTTGAAATTCATGGGTCAATATGGTTTTTTTCAGAATTCCAGGATCATGAATACCTTTGGCCCATTCTGGTTCAAAAGAGGGAATTGTTGATCTTCCAACAAGAATAATAGTAGGCGAATACTCTTTGGCCAATTCAATGGCGCATGCTGCGGTAACTCCCTTTGCACCTCCTGTAATAACAACCACATCATCGGAACCAAGGTTAAGATCTTTATATTCAATATCTTGATCAATCAAAGATGGAATATTACAACTGTCGCCGTCCAGGCCCATTTCAACAGATCCGTGAGTCATTAATAAAGATACTGCTGCTTCTGCATTTTTAATGCACTTCTCTATTGAGTCAGGCATGTCCAATGCCCGGCATAAGACATCTCTCCACTCAATAGCTGCTGTTTTTGCAAGTCCTGCAAGGCCGCCATAAACAGGGTTAGAGTTAAAAGTCTTATTTGAAGATTGGTCATAAAAACCAAACCCGCCGCCAAGAAATGAGATTGTTGATAGAAAAGCACCTTTTTTACTGCCTGATTCCAGGAGAGAAGATGCATTTTTTTTTACCAGTAAAAAAGAGGATTTTAAAAATTCCATGGCACTATCTTGACTTGTTTGTTCAAATGAATCAGGCAAAAGAACAAGTCCTGCAATATCAGGCAGTTGGGGAGTATTACCCTTTTTTATATCAATCAGTTCTGCCTTAATACCTGATTTTTCAAATTCTTTTTTAAATTTGTCAGCTATACCTGAGTTATCTTTTGTAATATAAACTTTTTTACCAGGTGCAAGCCTGATTTTTGAACCATTATAAAATCTGATTTGATTGGTGGGATATTGTTTTAATTTAACAATTTGTCTTGTAAGCTTTCTTTGTGTAGTTAAGTCATTCTTTTTTAAGTTGTCAGTATCTATGGCCTCCGACTTTTTTTGAGAGCTGCTGGAGTCAGAAGTTTTTTTTTTAGATTCAACCGGGGTTTTTTGATCTGTTTGTGTCAAATAGTTAATAATTTCCTCAATAGTTTTTAAATTTGCAATACCATCGGAAGAGATAGTCTCAACAGTGTCCAGCTCATGTTCAAGCTTTGAAAGAATTTCCACACGTTTAATGGAGTCAATTCCAAGATCTGACTCAAGGTTCATGGAGGGTTCAAGCATGTCAACGGGAAATCCTGTTAAATCACTGATGGTCTTTACAAGCACCGTTGAAATAGTTTGATATGTATCTGTTTTTTGTCCACTGTTGTTTTGATGAGTTGTTTCAGCAACATCATTGATGCCAATTTTATTAATTGAAACATCTGGTTTAATAGTGTCCTGGATAATAGTGTCAGAATCTGTTTCTTGTATGGCACTGCAGATATCTTCCAGCGTTTTTACAGACCCGATATTTTCAGTGGTTAAACCCTCACATCCTGGTATCTGTTTTTCCAGTTCTGAAATAATTTCCACTTTTTTAATGGAATCAATACCCAGATCAGATTCAATATTCATATCTAATTCAAGCATATCAACTGGAAAGCCTGTTAATGTGCTTACAATTTCAAACAGTATCTGTTTTGTTTGAGAAGTCGATTTTTTATCTGCAGGAGATTCAGCAGGAATGGAGTTGTCAGTCAGCGTCTGTGGTGACTGTTCAATTTTTGTATCAGGTTTATCTACCTGCCGGGTTTCTATATTTGCAGGAGCAGTATTGGAAAGGTCAGCGTTATATTTTTTTTGAGAGACCGGTTCTAAATTTTGATCAGCAACAACAGGTTCTAAAAAGGAATCCTGTTGCAAAGTTACAGGTGTGGAAAATGCAAAATTACGGGTCTGCTCCATCATATTGGCCAGGGTTTTGCTTGCCTGGGCCTGTGTCTCAAGAAATTTTTCATGGGCATGGGCAGTCTGTGACTGCAGTTGCTGCATGGCTTCAAGCCCTTGTTGAACCATTTTCATGGATTCATATGCGGGTAAACTCATGTTTTGTCCTTCATTTTTTTGCATATTTTGCAATGTCATATCAGATCCTTTTAAGGGTGACCTGTTTTTATCAAAGATTTTTTGGTCTGGTTTGCGCACTTGTTCTTTTTCCTGTTCATCTCTCTTTATGATATTTTTTATGGGTTCCAGTTTTGTTGATCCAGGCATAGGAGATTTATGAAATGTAGTCACTTGTTTTGATTTAACTGGTTTTTTATTGTTATATCTTTTTTTTGGCTTTTGATTAGCACCACAAAGAGGTATCTTTAATTTTTTTGGCTCTGGTTTTTTTGCTGCATCTTCCCATTTGTCAAGGTCAATAGGAAAACCCTTTGAGGCAACCATACACAACAGATGAGCGAGATCTTCAATCCCCGGTTTTTGACCTGCTGATTTGTCACAGGAAACTGCTTTAATATCATTCTCTTTTAATATAGATTTAGTAAGCCCTGTTAAGACAGCTTTTGGGCCTACTTCAACAAATAAGGATACATTTTCATCAAGCATACCCTGAATATTATCAATAAAATTAACAGGATTGATCAATTGATTCCCCAGATTTTTTTTAATATCAGACTCTTTTTTTGAATAAATTTTTCCAGTCGTATTTGAGAACACATCAACTGATGAAGGTCTGAATATTTTATCAGACAGCTCTTTTTTAAAAGGTGCCACTGCATTTTGAACAAGTTTTGTATGAAAAGCCGCTGCAACCGGAAGTTTTACAGCTCTGAGTTTTTTTTGTCTGCATATTTTTTTTGCACGAAGAATTTCACTGGTTGTGCCGGATAAAATCCCCTGGGTCTGACTATTCCTGTTTGCAAGGATCAGATCAAGATTTTCCTGCTTTATCAGTTGTTTAATATCTTTTAAGGGTGCATTAATAGCAAGCATGGATCCTGAATCCATATTTTTGTCATTTGCAGCTGCCATATATTTACCACGTGCAGCAGCAAGTTCACAAAAAGAGTCTTCACTAATCCAGCCGGCAGCATGGAGAGCTGATAATTCTCCAAAGCTGTGACCACAGGTTATGTGCGGAGAGATACCAAATCTTTTTAAAATATTGACCATTGCAAGAGAGATGGCTCCTATGGCTGGCTGGGCAATGTCAGTATTCCGAAGCTGATCTTCAGATTCTGTTTTTGATAATAGATGGGCAGGGGCTGGGAATATATAATTGTGCAACAGGCCGTGCCCTGAATCGTGTTTTGATTGATTTTTTGTACGATCAAAACTTTTTCCTGCCTGCTCTAAAGCTTTTAATGCTTCTGGAAAGACAGAAACAAGGTCTTTTCCCATACCTGTGTACTGGCTTCCCTGGCCTGGGAATAAAAAGCCTAATTTTCCATCTTGTCTGCCAGAAGAAAAATAGATATTTGTTTGTGGTTTATTTTTATCAATACTTTTTCTGGCACTGTTCAGAGTGTTTTTAATATCATCATCTTGTTTATGGACAATCAGAAGTCTTAAATCATGTGTAGATGAAAAAATCTGCCTTGTTTCATATGATTTCCATGCAATGGTCTGTTGAAGTTCCTGGGGATCATCAATTACATTTATATTTTTTTCAAACAGATTGATTTTTTCAAGGAGCTCTTTTTTTGTATCAGAGGAGAAAGCAATAATTTGTATGGATCCGTCCCAGGAAGCCTGGGTTTTTACAGGATTATACTCTTCGAGAACTATATGAAAATTACTGCCTCCAAAACCAAAAGCACTGACTCCGGCTCTCCTGGGGTGGGTAGATTTTTTTATCCATGGTTTTGCAGTGGAGTTCAGATAAAATGGAGTATCATTAATATTGAGTTCAGGATCTGGTTCCTGGGCTTTTAAAGTAGGAGGAATAATCTTGTTATGAAGGGATAAAGCAGCTTTGATTATTCCTGCAGCACCTGCAGCTGCTTTGGTATGGCCGATCATGGATTTTACAGAACCAATTGCTGTCTGATTTTTTGTTAAAGAAGATTTTTTAAAACATGATTTTAAAGCACTGAATTCAACTTTGTCTCCAACCCTTGTTCCTGTTCCATGGGCTTCCACAAGTTCAATTGTTGAAGGAGTAATGCCTGCCTCGTTATAGGCTTCATTTAATGCTTTTATCTGGCCTTTGGCTTCAGGAGCATAAATGGCAGATGTTCTGCCGTCGCTTGAAGTTCCAATTCCCCTGATAACAGCATAGATCCTGTCATTATCATTTTCTGCATCTTTAAGACGCTTCAAAACAAGCATTCCAACACCTTCACCAAGTACAGTTCCGTCCGCATCTTTGGAAAAAGGTTTTGCATCACTTGTATGGGATAAAACTCCGGTTTTTGAAAAGCACATATGCATGAAAATATCATTTAAGGCATCCACACCCCCGGTAATGGAAATATCGCATTTTCCTGAAACAAGTTCCATGACAGCTGTATGAATTGCAGACAGCGAGCTTGCACAGGCTGCATCAATCACCGTGTTTGTTCCTGAAAGATTCAGGCGATTGGCAATCCTGCCGGCAACAACATTACCAAGAAGGCCGGGGAAAGAATTCTCCTGCCATTGAACATAATCTCCCTGAATTCGTTCAATGATTTCCTCTTTTTTTTCATCACTGATTCCAGAGTCTTCCAATGCTTTCTTCCAGATAGGATGTCCAAGTCTTGCACCAAGAGGGATAACAAGCTCCTGAGTTCCGGTAACTCCAAGAATTACATTGACTTTTTTCTCGTCAAGAACAGGGGGATTCATG
>CAXMTQ010000124.1:0-6944 GCA_964196205.1 uncultured Desulfobacula sp. | reverse complement strand
AAAGGAATATCTTTTTATAATGATTCCAAGGCAACCAACACAGATGCCGTTATCAGAGCTGTTGAATGTTTTAAAAACAATATAATTCTTATTCTTGGCGGCAGTGAGAAGGAAACAGATTTTTCTGATCTTATAAATCATTTAAAACAGAGAGTTAAAACCATTATTGCCATGGGAGAAACAAGCAGAAAAATTTATGACACTTTTGAGAAAACCTGCCCTGTAAAAATCGTGAAGACAATGAAAAATGGAGTTCAAACTGCTTTTGCCATGGCTCTCAAAAATGACATTGTGCTGTTATCTCCTGCCTGTGCAAGCTTTGACATGTATGAAAGCTATGTGCACAGAGGAGATGATTTTATAAATTGTGTAAAGCATCTGGAAACAAATAATGAGTGAACAGATAAAACATATTCATCCTTTTTTAAGTGAAAAAAGCATTCTTTTCCCTGTTATCCTTCTATCAGGTATAGGGATTATCATGGTTTATTCAGCAAGCAGTGCCATCAGCATGGAAGATCATAACAATTTATATTTTTACATGAAAAAACAGGCTCTTTTCTGCTTAATAAGTCTTTGTGTCATGTTTGTAACAGCTTCTTTCCCCTATAAACTTTATAAAAATTTTGCCTATATCATACTTTTTGCTGCCATAGCACTGCTTGTGGCTGTTCTCTTCCCTTCATTGAATATCAAGGCTGGTGGTGCCCACAGATGGTTAAATCTGGGTGGTTTCACATTTCAACCTGCTGAATTTGCAAAACTTGCCCTGATTATTTTCCTTGGATATTCTCTGGCGAAAAAACAGGAGATGATTAAAGTGTTTTCCGTGGGCTTTATTCCCCATGCATTTATTTTCGCTGTTTTTGCCTCTCTTATAATCATTCAACCTGATTTTGGAACCATTGTTGTATTGGGAATAATCACATGGGGAATGATGTTTACAGCAGGTGTTAAAATAGGTCATCTGCTTTCTCCAACACCTTTGGTTATCCCCTTGATCTATTTTCTAATTTTCAAGGTTGAATACCGACTGGAGCGGATTCTCTCGTTTTTAAATCCCTGGGATGATCCATTTAACACCGGATACCAGATTACCCACTCTTTAAAAGCATTTGGATCAGGAGGAATTTTTGGCAAAGGCATTGGTCTTGGAATGCAGAAAATGCATTATCTTCCAGAGCCACACACAGATTTTATCTTTTCCATTATTGGTGAAGAACTTGGATTGATAGGTGTGCTGACTATTCTATCACTATATCTGATTTTATTGTTAAAAGGAACCCAGATTGCCAAACAATCAAAAACCCTGTTTGGAACTGTTACTGCAACCGGCCTTACCATTTATATCGCTGTTCAGGTCATGATCAACACCGGGGTTGCTCTCGGAGTTCTTCCGACAAAGGGGCTTACCCTGCCTTTTATCAGTTATGGCGGAACATCCCTTGTGGTCAACATGGCTGCAATGGGAATTTTAATGAATATCGGGGCTTCAAGAAATTATGAATAGAAAGCTTAACATAATAATTGCAGGTGGCAAAACAGGTGGACATCTGTTTCCCGGGATTGCAATTGCCCAGGCTCTTGAAAGGATCATTAAAAAAACAAGCCATGGTGTTAATATCCTTTTTGTTGGAACAAATGCTCTGTTTGAAACACAAACCCTTAAAAAATACGGGTATTCTCATAAAGCAATCCTTTCAAAACCCGTCAAGGGTGGCAATATGATATATAAAATTTTTGCCGCAGCTACTGTTCTTTTCTCCCTGATCCAGTCCTTGATAATAATGAGAGCTTTTAAACCCGATTTTGTTATTGGTGTGGGTGGTTTTTCATCATTTGCAGTGATTATAGCTGCATGTATTTTTGGTATTCCAACAGCCATCCAGGAGCAAAATGCCTTTCCTGGAATGACAAACTCAATGCTGTCAAAATTCACAAAAACTATTTTCACATCTTTTCAGGATACAAAAGGATTTATTAACAACCCAAAAGTAAAATATGTTGGTAATCCTGTCAGAAAAGACGCCGGCATTGAAGCAAAAGAGGATTTGAATTTGAGCAGTTATGATTCAAACAAATTCACCATTCTTGTAACAGGTGGGAGTCAAGGGGCTGCCAGCATTAACAATGCATTTATGGACGCACTTGAATTAATGGAAAACCCCAGTCAATTCAATATTATCCATCAAACCGGCATTAATGAAGAAGACCTTATCAGGCAAAAGTATAAAGATCTGAAAATCAGTGCAACAGCCAGAGCATTTTTCCATGATATGCCAAAAATTCAATCAATGACAGATCTTGTCATTACAAGGGCAGGAGCTGGAATAATTGCAGAACTCAGCATAAAGGAAGTGCCGGCTATTTTAATTCCTTTCCCATATGCTGCTGATGATCATCAGGCTTTTAATGCAAAAGCCCTTGAAGGGCAAGGTGCTGCCATAATGATCCAGGACAAAAACCTTAATGGACAAACTTTAAAAACAAAAATTGAAGCGTTAATAAAAGATAAAAAGAAACTTGAAAGCATGGGCAGAGCCTTAAAACGACTATCCATGCCAGATGCTGATATAAAAATTGCTTCATACATTTTAAATACAATAGGTTGACTATGTATCAAAAAAATTATCATGTCCATTTTGTGGGGATCGGCGGTATTGGCATGAGTGGTATTGCTGAACTTCTTATCACTCTTGGATATAAGGTGTCAGGTTCAGATCTGAAATTATCCCACATTACAAAACGCCTTGAAAAAAAAGGCGGAATAATCTTTAAGGGGCACAGCAAGGAGCAGGTAAAAAACGCCAACGTTGTTGTCACATCTACAGCCATTGCAAAGGAAAACCCGGAAGTAATTCAGGCAAAAGCTTTATCCATTCCCATTATTCCAAGGGCTGAGATGCTGGCTGAATTAATGCGCATTAAATATTCCATAGCTGTATCAGGTGCCCACGGTAAAACATCAACCACTTCCATGATTTCTCAAATCCTTAATACAGCCGGGCTTGACCCTACAGTAATTATAGGAGGGCTTCTTCAAGGTCTTGACACGAATGCCCTGCACGGCAAAGGTGATTTTATAGTTGCTGAAGCAGACGAAAGTGACGGATCGTTTTTAAAGTATGCCCCTGCCATTGCTGCAGTTACAAATATTGATCTTGAGCACTTGGATTTTTACAAGGATATTGAAGATATTAAAGATAAATTTGTCCAGTTTATAAATTCTGTTCCCTTTTACGGCCTTGCAATCCTCTGTCTTGACAATGAGCATATTCAAAACATACTTCCAAGAGTCAAGGTTCGATATACCACTTTTGGCATGACAGCCCAATCTGATTTACAAGCCAGAGAGATTTCATTCAAAGGCAGCAAAAGTTTTTTCAAAGTTTTTCACCATAAGAGACTTCTCGGCGACATCAATTTGAATATTGCAGGAAAACACAATATTTACAATGCCCTTGCCTCAATTGCAACAGGCCTTGAACTCAACATTGACTTTAAAACAGTTAAAAAAGCATTGGAATCTATCAAAGGCGTAAAACGCCGGCTTGAAACCAAAGGAGAAAAAAAGGGAATTATAGTGATGGATGATTATGGCCATCATCCGACAGAAATCATGGCAACCCTTGCTGCAATCAGGGAAAGTTACAGGAACAAACGTCTGATTGTCGTGTTCCAGCCGCACAGATACACAAGGACCCAAGGCCTGTTTCATGAGTTCACCCGCTCCTTTTACCAGTCTGATATTCTCATTGTCCTCCCCATTTATGCGGCAAGTGAACAGGAGATTAAGGGAGTTAATTCTCAACAATTGTGCGAAGGCATACAGGAGCACGGACATGGAGATGTGAGCTATGCACCGGATTTTACACAGGCTTTATCCATAATAACTCATAAAGTTAAAAAGAACGATATTGTTTTAACACTTGGTGCCGGAGATATTTATACACTTGGTGAAAATCTCGTGGAGATATTATAGGAAGGAGGGACAGCATGATAAAAGAGATAATCGAGCCATACTCAACCCTTGCCCAAGAATTTAATATTCTTGTTGATGAACCAATGGAAAATTATACCTCTTTTAAAATTGGAGGTACAGCCGACCTTGTTGCTTTACCAGAAAACAAATTTGAATTAAAAGATTTACTGAAAAGAGCCTGGGAACTTGAAATTCCAGTCACTCTTTTGGGAAGGGGTACCAATCTTTTAATTTCAGATAGAGGAATACGTGGTCTGGTAGTTATTACAAAACAATTAAAATCCAGAATACAAATCATTGAAAAAGAGAGGGACACGATAACAATTTTTGCTGATGCAGGAGAACGTCTATCAAAAGTTTGCCAGTTTGCCATTAACAACACTCTTTCAGGACTTGAATTTGCTGCCGGGATACCTGGATCAATAGGGGGAGCCATCATGATGAATGCCGGAACAAAATCCGGTGAGATGTCAACAATTATTAAATCCATTGAGGTATTGAATCAGGATACTCTTGAGGTAGAAACCATTGAAACAGACCTTTTAAATTTTTCTTATCGACACCTTAATTTGTCTGGAATTATTGTTTCAGCAGCAATCACATTGAAAAAAGGTAATCAAGAACTTATAGAACAGATATTTAAACATAATTTAAATAGAAAAAATGCAAGTCAGCCAGTATCTTTTGCAAGTGCGGGATGTTTTTTCAAGAACCCTGTTGTTGGCAGATCAGCAGGAGAACTTATTGATAAAGCCGGACTAAAAGGTATGAGCGTCAATGATGCGGCAGTTTCGGAAAAACACGGCAATTTCATTGTAAACAGAGGAAATGCAAGCTGCGAGGATATCCTTTTATTAAAACAGCAGATTCAAAAAAAAGTGTTTGAGAAATTCAATATTAAACTTGAAACCGAAGTGAGGATTGAAGGTGAATAAAAAAATCAGACAAAACAGGTATAAGTCTGAAACAGAAAAAAACATGGGAAGAAAAGTAGAATCAATAACCAGTGTTGAGGCAGTTGATTTTTGCCTTAAATTCATCATGATAATTGTCTCTATTACTGTTTTAAGCCTTGTATCCATATTTATATACGATTTTATTACCCAGACTGACTTTTTGAATATTAAAACCATAGAAATCTCAGGCATAAAACAGACTTCTAAAAATGAAATTCTTAAACTTGCAAATATAGACTCTAATAAAAATATTTTCCAAGTCAATTTGTCAACTGCACAAAAACTCATTGTTTCACACCCCTGGATTGAATCTGCAGATATTAAAAGGAGTATGCCCTTAAAGCTTATTATATCAATTGTTGAAGAGAGGCCTTTGGCAATTGTGGAAATTGAAAATTTGGCAGATATTTTAATCAATACCAGTGGTAAACCTTTTAAAGAATACAATCCTCTGAAAGACAGCATTAAAAACTTACCTGTTATAACCGGAGTTGCCCTTCACAAATCAAATGACCAATATACATTTGACAGCCCTTTGTTCAACTCTGTCATGGAATTTTTCAAAACTGATAATTCAAACAGTGTGAAATTAATCAAGGCAGATAGAAACTCAGGACTCAGCATTGAAGCCAATGATATCTACAACAAGTTTTTTTTAAATAATGAAGAAACAATTCAAATGAAATTAGGATTCAACAAATTTAAAGCAAAGCTGAATAAAGCAATAGAAATAAGTAAGTATATTGATAAAAACTTTCCTGAAACAACAATCAGCACAATGGACCTTTTTAATATTGAAAAAGTATTTATCAAGACAAAACCCGACAAATTGTTTCAAATAGATGATTTTAAAAAGGGGGTTTAATTTGCAGGGAAATGAAAAAATAATCGTGGGTCTGGACATTGGCACAACAAAAATTTGTGCCATTGTAGGAGAGATGCTTGAAGATGAGATTAATGTCATCGGTGTTGGTTCTCATCCATCCACCGGACTTCGCAAAGGCTCAGTTGTCAATATCGAATCAACTGTGGATTCAATAAAAAAAGCAGTTGAAGAAGCAGAACTCATGGCTGGATGTGATATTTCATCTGTATATGTCGGAATTGCAGGCAATCACATCGAAGGGCTTAGTTCCCATGGAATCATTGCCATCAAAGGCCGTGAAATCACTGAAATGGATGTTGACCGTGTCATTGATGCTGCAAAAGCTGTGGTTATTCCCACAGACAGAGAGATCCTTCACGTCATCCCCCAGGAATTTATTGTTGATGATATGGAATCCATCCAAAACCCGGTTGGTATGACAGCCATACGTCTTGAAGCTAAAATTCATATTATTGTAGGAGCTGTATCATCGATCAGGAATATTGTTAAATGCTGCAATAAAGCAGGTCTTGAAGTTTGTGATATTGCCCTTGAATCCCTGGCCTCGGGAGAAGCTGTCCTTACAAAGGAAGAGAAGGAGTTGGGGTGTGTAGTCGCTGATTTGGGAGGAGGGACTACTGACCTGGCGCTTTTTAAAGATAATAACCTGAAATTTATTTATGAACTCACCCTTGGGGGCAACAATCTGACCAATGATATTTCCATTGGATTGAGGACTCCTTTGCCTGAAGCTGAAAAAATAAAAATTGAACACGGCACATGTATTCCGGAAAATGTCAGAAAGGGAACAACCATAGAAGTTCCTGCAGTTGGCGGCAGAGCCCCTAAAAAGCTTTCCAAAGGAATCCTTGCTGAAATTCTTGAACCCAGGGTTGAAGAGATCTTTTCACTGTTAAAAGCGGAATTGTTCTCCAAAGGCCTTGAAAATACCTTCCCGGCAGGGTTTGTGCTCACAGGGGGAAGCGTGGTTCTTGATGGAATCAGTGAGCTTGCAGAATCTGTGTTTAATGTGCCCGTACGAATTGGAGAGCCAAATAAAATCGGAGGGTTAAAAGATATTGTTAAAAACCCTGCCTATGCAACTGGAGTGGGACTTGTAATTTTTGGTTCCACAGCCAGT
>CAXMTQ010000123.1:0-6955 GCA_964196205.1 uncultured Desulfobacula sp. | reverse complement strand
GAATGGATCACAAACATTATGGGTAAAAATAACTCTTGGGCGATTTTTACAGCTACGTTTTTAGGTATTCCTGTTTACACAAGTAATTTAAGTGCATTACCTATGGTTAGCGGACTTCTTGCACAAGGTATGAGTCCTGCCGCAGGATTGGCTTTTTTGATTGCCGGCCCTACGACAACCTTACCCGCCATGGCAGCAGTCTGGACATTGGTTAAACATCGTATTTTTATATTGTATGTATCTTTTTCATTGGTAGGAGCAATGCTTTTAGGATACGCAAACCTTATTTGGGGATAGACAATTGGTATAAGTGCTCAGTTTAACCAGACATCAAAAAGCGATGACTTATATTCAAAGTCTTGACTATCTCAAACTTCAAAAAGTTAAAAATAGCACTCAAGTATTATTATCCTATCATTGATTATTCAAATGTCGTTGAGCGGTCATCATTAATGCAAGTATGTGTAACTGTTAGCCTGTCCTAACACTGAGCACTGGAAGATTAAAACATACAAATTTCCAACGTCTCATCCAGGAGACTGCGAACGACTACAAGCAACTGTCGGTTGCCGCTGACAATAAAAGATTGCGAGTGCAAGATAGCAGTTCCTGCCCTTGGATATTAATATGCACCGGAGCAAATGACAGCTCCGTAAAAGAGTGCGGATGGAAGCATGATGGTCGAGACTTGTTGGATGGAACAAATGGATAATTCGTGAACGAATTAACTCTTGACATATAGCCTTCTCATGGAAGTATCTTTGAGTTTCATCCAATCAACTTAATCTCCAATATAATTAAATGAAAATTTGCAAAATATGATTTTGTTTTTTCTCATATAGAGTAATGGTCAAACTGTAGGGAGAAAAACAACCCAGAAGATTTAATTATTTAAAACGGCAAGTTGATGTTTAGCTGACAATCTATTGAACAGCTGGGTTACGTTTGCAATGAATTGTTCCATCTCATTTGCTTTAATCGGTTTTGCAGAGGAAGATTTATGCTTGAGCGGATCAACGTGCCTGTTGTTCTTTTTCATTCTAAAACATAAATGAGGCCCTGTGGCATATCCTGTCATTCCTACATAGCCGATTATATCACCCTGCAGGACTCTTCTGTTTTTTTTCATATCTCTGGCAAATTTGCTCATATGATAATAACTTGTAGTGTATCCATGATAATGGCGGATTTTGATATAGTTGCCCTTGCCTTTATTATAACCTATTTGTGCAATTGTACCATCTCCTACAGTTTTAATGGGTGTGCCCTTTGAAGCTGCATAATCAATACCATGGTGCGGCCGGTTAACTTTTAAAATCGGATGAAATCTTTTTTTTGTAAATTTTGATGAGATTCTGGAAAATGTAAGTGGTGCTTTTAAAAATACCTTTTGAAGTGATTTTCCGTTTTCATCATAATAGCCAGAGACTCCGGTTGAACCCTTGGAAGGTTCAGATTGGTGCAGAAAGGCTTTATAAAAGGTTCCCCTGTTAGTAAAAAAAGCTGCAAGGATTCTACCATAACCTGAAAATTTCCCATCTCTATATCGTTTTTCCACAAGAACTCTGAAATGATCTTTAGATTGAAGATCTTTAATAAAGTCAATGTCCCAGGCAAAAATATCAGTCAGTTTCATGGCAAGCTCACACCCTTCTCCTGATTTTCTGACAGCCTCAAACAGGTTAGAAGTAATAGAGGCCGATACTAAATCAATATTTACATCATATTTGATTGGCTCCTGATTGATAAAAAAGGAATCTTTGTTTCTTTGAACCACAAGCTTATCTTCTTTATCAATTTCATATTCAAACCCAATAAGATTGTTATTTTTCAGGATGAGTTTATAGGGCTGGCCTCTTCTAATGCGGGTTAAAGAAAAAATATCTGTACTTTGCCTGTCTATTTCATAAATCTTTTGCAGCGGCAGGTATCTCTCAAGTAAAGATGAGGCAGTATCACCTCTCTTTACAACTCCTTCAACGATTTGAATGTTTGATGAACTTTGGAGAATTATTTGAGGATGAGGTTTGCTTTGATGATCATAATTTGATGCAAAAAGCGTATTAGACCACGAAATAAAAAAAATGGCAGTGAAAAACAGAATGAAATTTAACATTTTTATTAAAAATATTAGTGTTGAATTCTCTTTTAGATAGACTGCTTTTAGATCGGTCATAATAATAAAGTTCTTTGTAATTGAAATGGTTTTACAAATACCCCACCTAATGCTGCACCAGCTGCAGAAGTACAAACCATACCGCCAGCCATATAAAGCTTAAGGAAAAGTAGTTTAACTCCATTCCTTAGCTATTGAGGGAACAACAGAAGCAAAAGGGGTGTATTCAATATTACACTAATATATAAAAAGCATAACGCCCTGGCTTACCAGCAGTATGGCCAAAGCCATCAATAAAATGCTGATAATACTAAAAAACTTCTGGGTTTTAAAATTTGCTATCATTTTGCCTCCACAGTTTTATAGTCCATAAAAAACTTGATCATAACTTATCGAAGCAAAATATATACCAACGACAAAATGAGTAGACCTATAGTTTTATCAAAAAGAGCGCACTCTATGGTTAAATGCATCAAATACAATAAAAGGATTAAACCATTTAATTATTTTTATGAACAGTTTTTGTTAATCTAAAAACTATTTTTGTTAGTTCAGATATTCTTTTCTATGGGTTTGGATCAGTGAAAAACACAAATCCACACTCTTTGAAACTCCTATATATAAGCACATGCCACACATGGTTAAACCACTTTCCAGAATAAATTTACATTCAAGTGAAGCGAAATCCAAAAACCAATACTCAAGGATAGTCATAACCACCACCAGAGGTGGTGGCTTGAATGTGAACCGCTCAAAGCGGTTAATGCTTATTTCAACTATTCAAATAAATCTAACTGTTGATCTCGTTTCCTATCTTCCTTTTCATGGTTTTTAATATAAAGTCGAATGGTTTCTTCATCTCTACCAACGGTTGATACATGATACCCTCTTGCCCAAAAATGTTGACCTGTAAAATTCTTTTTACGACCACTAAATTTTCTTGCAATAGCAATTGCACTCTTTCCCTTAATAAAACCAACTACTTGAGCTACTGCATATTTGGGCGGAATGGATATCAACATATGTACATGATCTGGCATCAGATGACCTTCCAGCACCTTACATTCTTTTTGTCTTGCCAAATCTCGCAAAATATCACCCAGATATTGCCTAATATGTCCATATATTTTCTTCTTTCTATATTTTGGTATCCATGTTAGATGAAACATACACTCCCATTTTGAGTGATTTAAGCTATTAATATTTCTCATAAAGCCTCTCTTTCAATTGAGCCTTAAGCGGTTCACTGAATAAGAGGTTTTATATTTACTCCAGCAAATGTCAAACTCTGGGAGTCTCCCCGGCAGAGCCGGGGGTTTACCCAATATAATTATAGTAAATATTCAGTTAAAATAAAAATGAATTTGCATTGAGCAATTTTATAATATAGTGTTGGCAGGTTAAATGCTGAAAATAGAAATTTAAAATATGCTGATAAAATGATGAAGGAAGAAGGCAAAAAATTTCAATGGCTGCTGAATCCCAACTGGCATGGGATTTATCAGAACACCCCTGTGCTGCTGCTTGCACTGATTATTGGCGTGCTGGGCGGTTATGGAGCTGTTTTGTTTCGCTTTATCATAAAAGGGGTTCAGTTTGCTTTTTACCAGCACTCTGTGGATTTTCTTGAATTTGAACAAATGATCCCATGGTATATTATCGTTGGGATTCCCGCTCTTGGAGGGCTTATTGTCGGGGTGCTTATCCGCCTTGGTGCCCGTGAGGCAAAAGGGCATGGAGTGCCTGAAGTTATGGAAGCTGTGGCACTTCGAGACGGTTATATCCGCAAAAGAGTTGCCGTGGTAAAAATTATAGCTTCTGCCATCAGCATTGGTTCAGGTGGTTCAGTAGGGCGGGAAGGACCCATTGTTCAGATAGGGTCAAGTATCGGTTCCACTGTGGGGCAGTGGTTCAAAGTTCCTCGAAAACATCAAAAAACTCTGGTGGGGTGTGGAGCAGCAGCCGGTATTGCCGCTACTTTTAACGCACCCATTGCCGGTGTCCTTTTCTCTTTGGAGATACTGCTTGGAGAATTTGGAGTCAGTGCTTTTTCACCTGTTGTCATATCTTCTGTTATGGCTACCACAATATCCCGCCATTATTTTGGGGATTTTCCGGCTTTTATAATTCCAGCACATGAAATTCACAGTCTCTGGGAATTTTTGATTTATCCATTTCTGGGACTGCTGTGTGGTGTTGTGTCTGTTGTATTTGTTTATATCTTGTACAAGTCTGAAGATATTTTTGATGATTACCTGAAAATTCCGGATTTTATAAAGCCTGCTATAGGTGGCTTTCTGCTTGGCCTTATTCTGCTGCAATTTCCCCATGTTTTTGGTGTGGGTTACGGAGGAATCAATCTGGCTTTGACAAACCAGTTGCCAACAATGATGCTGCTGGCATTGTGTGTAATAAAAATTCTGGCAACGTCCATTACAATAGGAAGCGGAGGTTCGGGAGGTGTTTTTGCGCCTTCTCTGTTTATTGGTGCTATGACTGGAGGTTTTTTCGGTTCGTGTGCTGGAATGCTGTTTCCCGACATAGTTGCCAATCCGGGAACCTACGCTCTGGTAGCAATGGGAGCTCTGGTAGCTGGAACTACACACGCGCCTATAACTGCAATTTTGATCATTTTTGAGTTAACCGGGGATTATAAAATAATTCTGCCCTTAATGGTCTGTTGTATTATCAGCACACTGCTGGCAATCGCAATTAAACGCGGCTCCATCTATACTATTAAACTCCAGAGAAGAGGAGTTGATCTGTCAGGCGGACTGGAACAAAATATTTTGCAGCAGTTGAAAGTCAAAAATCATATGAACACTATAGTAAGCACTATTAATGAAGGTGCTACACTTAATCTCATAATGGACATGTTTAAAAAAACCAATGTTTCATATCTGCATATGGTTGATGCAAGCGGACACCTGACTGGTATTATCTCTTTCAGGGATATCCGCCCGATTCTTGACGAAGAGATTCCTCCATCTTTAATTATTGCCAGAGATATTGCAACTCTGGAAGTCAAAACCATTACTCCGGAAGATACTATCCAGGCAGCTTTGCGCTTAATGAGCAGCAAAGGTATTTCCCAGCTTCCGGTAATTAAAGATAAAGAGAGCCGTATTCTCGTTGGCTGCCTGCGGGAAAAAAATGTTATCTCAGCTTACGATAATGAAGTTAGCCAGCGTGAAATGCAATGATTGAGATCCTTGGCATTCTTTTTTATCGCACTACAGTTTATCAATAACAAAGATAATTTTACGCACATTTGGAAATGGCCATCTGCCTTGAGCTTACACGTGTCTTTTCCAATAGTTTGAAAGTCTGTTGTGGCATGCCGGATGGAAGATCAACAAATGAAAAATCCTGGTTGATGACAATGTTTCCAATGTATTTACTTTCAAGGCTTGCTTCATTGGAAATGGCTCCGACAATATTTCCCGGGCGTACACCGTGACAGTGGCCAACTTCAATGCGGTACCGTTCCATGCCTCTTTCTAAAGGTATGATATTGGATTTTATGGGTTGGTTTTTTTTCTTCGCACTGGTTTTTAAATCTCTGGTTTTTAAATTCTTCTTTTTAAACTCCTGGTTTTTAAATTTGGAGTTTTTATGCTCAAGAGTTCCATGATTAAAAGTTTTGGGATCAGATTTTGTATGTTCCAGATTTTGATTTTTGGGCAGCAAAAAAGGAGTGTCCCCATAGTTCAGTTTTGCAAGGGCTGCAGCAACCTGTGCCATTGGAATATCTTTATCCCGGGCATAGGTTTCAATTAAATCCTGGAAAAAACTTAAATCTTTAGATGCTATGATTTCGGTGATGGCATGGTTAAAACCTGAAACCCGTTTTTTATTTATTGCATTGTTGGATGGGAGATGGAACTCCTTGATTGTTTGTTTTGTAGCTCTTTCAATATTCTTGAGCATCCAGCGTTCATTTCTGCTTAAGAAAAGAATGGCTTCTCCTGTACGGCCGGCCCTGCCTGTTCTGCCGATTCTGTGTATATATGGGTCCACTTTTGGCGGCATATCATAATTTATTACATGGGAAATCCTATCCACATCCAGGCCTCTTGCAGCCACATCAGTTGCCACCAGTATATCTATATATCCATTTTTCAGGCGGTTGATGGTTCGCTCTCTTGCACTCTGGGCAAGATCACCATTCAGGGCTTCTGCTTTAAATCCTTTGTTCTCCAATGCTTTTGCCACTTCAAGTGTGGCAGTTTTTGTTTTGGTAAATACTATTACCCCGTCAAAGGTAACAGCTTCCATAATCCGAATCAAAGCCTTGATTTTTTTAATACCTTTGATCATCCAGTATTGCTGGTTTATGGTTTCAAGTTCTGTTTTGTCTGATTTAGCAATTATCTCTTTTGGCGAGGTCAGATATTTTTGAGCAATCTTTCGTATTGGCTTAGGCATTGTTGCTGAAAAAAGAGCTATCTGCGAATCATCCGGAGTTTTGCCAAGAATCCATTCCACATCATCAATAAAACCCATGCGAAGCATTTCATCGGCTTCATCAAGTATGACACAGAAAAGGTCAGCAAAGGAGACAGTTTTTTTTCGCATATGATCCATGAGCCGTCCCGGAGTTCCAACTATTACATGTACACCTCTTTTAAGCTGGTTTAGCTGGGTTCCATAGCTTTGTCCTCCGTATATGGACAGTACATTCAGCCCTTTCATGCCTGCGCCATAAGTCTTAAACGATTCAGCGACCTGGATGGCAAGTTCCCGCGTGGGAGCCAGCACCAGCACCTGAGGTTTTGAGGATTTGAGGTCAATACGAGAGAGCAGGGGTAAGGCAAAGGCGGCGGTCTTGCCAGTACC
>CAXMTQ010000122.1:0-6985 GCA_964196205.1 uncultured Desulfobacula sp. | reverse complement strand
AACAGTGGAACCTGGAATGGCAGCCCATGTAAAAAGATCCCTGGAAGAGATTAAAGATGAAAAGAATGCTGTTTTTGTTTTTAAAATGGATACTTTTGGCGGCAGAGTGGATGCAGCCCTGGATATTGTTGATACTATCTCCACTGTGCCCAAAGGTAAAACAATTGCCTATGTGGAAAAACGAGCCATCTCCGCAGGCGCCTTGATAGCTCTATCTTCAAATTTGTTATTCATGAAAGAAAATACAATTATCGGAGATTGTGCACCCATAATCCAGACCAAGGAAGGACAGAAAATGGCAGGTGAAAAGGTGCAAACTGTTCTTCGTGCCAAATTTCGAGCTCTTGCAAAGAAAAATAATTATCCTGTGAAGCTGGCAGAATCCATGGTTTCCCTTGATATGGAAGTCTATAAAGTTGTGATGGATAATAAAGCACAATTTATGGATAAAAAAGCCTATGATGATCTTACCAAAGAGGAAAAAGAGAAGATAAGCTCAAAAAAAACAATTGTTGCCAAAGGCGAGCTCTTAACCATGGATGATGCAGAAGCTTTTGATCTGAAATTTTCTCAAAAAAGTGTCAGCAGCTTAAAAGAAGCATTGTCTTTTGCAGGTTATGATTCTGTTGATATTGTGACAATAGAAGAGTCATGGTCTGTGAGTTTTGTAAGATTTTTACAGCCTTTTCTGCCCATGATGATGTTAATGGGAATCGGCGCACTTTATACCGAGATCAAGGCTCCGGGATTCGGCCTGCCCGGAATTGCAGGCATAATCCTGCTTGGTCTTGTCTTCCTTAATCAGTATCTTGTTGGTCTTGCTGATTACACAGAGTTGTTAATTATGCTCATTGGAGTTCTTTTGCTTGGAGTGGAAGTGTTTGTACTTCCCGGGTTTGGAATAGCAGGTGTTGCAGGACTGGTTGTAATTGCCGCAGGTCTTGTCCTCTCTTTCCAGGGCTTTGTATTGCCTGATCCACAATTTCCATGGGAAGGCGCTCTGCTGATGAAAAACCTCGCACTTGTTTCAGGCTGTTTTTTATTTGCTTTTCTCATATCTCTTTTTTTAATAAGATTTGTTCTGCCAAATATTGCAAAAATAGTTAAAGGGCCTTACCTTGGAACAGATCTGAAAGACTCCCATGTGGATGCTGTCGGAAGTTTATCAATAAAATCGGGAGATACCGGTATTGCTTATTCATCTCTTCGTCCATCAGGCAAAGTAATGATAAACAATAAAAAAATTGATGCCATTGCCAGGGGTGAATTTATTGCACTGGGAACAGCTATTATCATTGACAAAATAGACCAGAATCGTGTTATTGTAAAACCTGAAAAAACTTAGGATGGGATTTATAAAATGAAAGCTTATGTAATACCAGTTTTACTTCAGATGATCGGGATTATAGTAATTATTGCTGAAATTTTCATACCATCCCTTGGAGTATTAGCTGTTATAGCACTTGCAATTTTGTCCTACTCTATATACATAGTATTTACAAGCATCTCCACTACAGCTGGAGTGGTATTTACAGGTCTGGACATCATCATTATCCCTTTTATTGTTGTTCTGGGAATAAAAATACTGGCCAAATCTCCCCTGTCATTAAAGAGAGAGTTGTCAAAGCAGAATGGAGTGGTTTCTCAAAAGGAGAAACTTGAAACTTATATAAACATGAAAGGAACAGCTGTCACCGATCTCAGGCCCGCAGGCATGGCTCAGATTAATTCACAGCGTGTGGATGTTGTGACAGATGGAGAGTATATTGAGGCTGATACTCCTGTTATAGTAACAGGTGTGGCAGGCAACCGTATTGTGGTTGAAGCAATTTCATAAAAAGGAGATACATTCATGGACATGATGTTTATTTTAATAATTATTGCAGGCATTATCGGCCTGGTTCTGTTTTATTTTATTTTTTCATATATAGCCCTGTGGGTGCAGGCATTGGTTTCCGGTGCCAGGGTCGGATTGCTGAATATTATTTTCATGCGATTCAGGAAAGTTCCGCCAAAACTGATTGTTGAATCTAAAATCATGGCTATTAAAGCAGGTATTGAAATTCCAACCGATGACCTTGAATCCCACTATCTTGCAGGTGGTAATGTTTCCCGTGTTGTCCAGGCTCTGATTGCAGCTGACAAGGCTAATATTGACCTTATTTTTAACCGCGCAGTTGCCATTGATCTGGCAGGCAGAGATGTTCTTGAAGCAGTACAGATGTCTGTTAATCCAAAGGTTATTGAGACACCCCTGGTGACGGCCATGGCAAAGAATGGTATTCAATTGAAAGCTATTTCAAGGGTAACGGTACGGGCAAATATTGACCGCCTGGTGGGTGGAGCCGGAGAAGCGACAATCCTTGCAAGGGTTGGAGAAGGTATTGTAACCACCATAGGTTCAGCCGTTACTCACAAGGAAGTACTTGAAAATCCTGACATGATATCAAAAACAGTTCTTAAAAAAGGGTTGGATGCGGGAACCGCCTATGAAATCCTCTCCATTGATATTGCAGATGTGGATGTGGGTAAAAATATAGGTGCAGAACTTGAAACTGACAGGGCAGAAGCAGACAAGAAAATTGCCCAGGCCAAGGCTGAAGAGAAACGTGCCATGGCTTTTGCCCAGGAGCAGGAGATGAAGGCCCGTGTCCAGGAAATGCGTGCCAAGGTTGTTGAGGCAGAAGCCCAGGTACCCCTTGCAATGGCTGACGCTTTCAGGAGTGGAAACCTTGGTGTGATGGATTATTATAAAATGCAGAATATCTCAGCTGATACAAAGATGAGAGATCAGATTGCCAAACCAGAATCTGATTCAAAAGATCCTAACGAGTAGACAAATATTACTGGCCTCTTTTGCCCCGGTAAAGGGGCAAAAGACCAGTGAATATATGAAAAAACAACTAAGTCGCATAAATTTTATAGTTTATTTTGTGGCAAACCAGTGACCAAAAATTAGATCTGCCAGCTTCTGCCCTTTAGGGTACGTGGCAGTTATAAAGGATCAGCCAATGGATTTTGATTCAATAATAACCTTTCTTTTTATTATTGGCTTTTTTATTCTGCCGGGTATCCTAAAGCAGATTAAGGCAAAAAAGAAGAAAAGTGTAACACCAAAAAGCCAAAAGGAACCCATCCATATTTGACCGTATTGGTGAAAAAATTCAGCAATTTGTCAGGGAACTTGAACAGCAGGCCCTGAAACAGAAACAGGCAGACAATAAACAGGGTTCAGATTGGGATAGATTTGAAGAAGATAAAATATCATCCCAGGATTTTGAAACTTTTGACCATGAAGAGGATTTTGGCAAACCTGAATTTGAAATACCGGCAGCCGCAATTGAAGAAGCTCAAATTCCGGCATCCCCTGCTGCAGTAAAAAAACCTGAAAAAGATATGGAAAAGAAAGATATCAAAGAGTCTTTATTCGGAAAAGGGGCGGTGATACAACACCCGGCTGCATCACAATATGTTTTTAAGTCCAATCCCCTGCAAAATGCTGTTATATGGTCTGAGATCCTTGGGAAACCAGTCGGGTTGAAAAATTAATATTATTCAAAGGTCTTTTGTCATAAACAAGATTGTTCAACTGCCTTAACTATTAATTTTAAGGACCTGGTTTTATTAATCTGGTGTCCTGCTGTTTTTACGTTTTGTTTTATAGCCTTAGAAAAAAGAGCTGTTTTTAAAGCCAGTGAAGTTGCAATCATGGGTTGAACATCCCCCCTTGATCCACAAGTTGCAAGCACTATTTTCATTTTAAATCACCTTGAATTATTATAGTTTTGAATTATATTTATTCAACATTTGGATTTTGGCAAGTCCAGCCATAAAAGTATCATACTTTTCTTTTTTGGTTAAACAAAAAGATGTTATCAGTAAGATCAGGAGTAAAAATGTATATGCAGGATGGTGGCCCAATAAGTTCATCAGCAGGGGCTGTTACAAGTTCCAAAGAGCTTGACAGAATTATTGTCAAGGGTGCAAAAGAGCACAACCTTAAAGATATTGATATAGATATTCCCAAAAAGAAGATGGTTGTTTTTACAGGGGTTTCAGGATCGGGAAAATCAAGTCTTGCGTTTGATACAATTTTTGCAGAAGGTCAGCGCAGATATGTTGAATCCCTCTCATCCTACGCAAGACAGTTTATCGGACAGATGGAAAAACCAAAATATGATACCATCAGAGGTCTTTCCCCCACAATTGCCATTGAGCAGAAAGCTGCAAGTAAAAATCCAAGATCCACTGTTGGGACCATTACGGAAATTTATGATTATTTAAGGGTAATGTTTGCCAGAATTGGAACCCAGTATTGCTATAAATGTGGAAAAAAAGTCGGGCAGGGCAATGCCCAGAGCATGGTGTCTCAAATCATGGCTTTGCCGGAAAATTCAAAGCTTCTGATTCTGGCTCCAATTGTGGAAAACCGGAAAGGTGAACATAAAGATAGGCTTGAAGCTCTTAAAAAGCAGGGGTATGCCAGAGTAAGGGTTGACGGAGTAGTGCAGGAGCTTGAAAATGTCCAGACCCTTGCCAGAAATAAAAAACATCATATCGAAGTTGTTGTTGACCGCCTGAAGGTTAGAAATGATAAAAAATTTGAAAAACGGCTGACAGATTCTGTGGAGAATGCTTTAAAACTTGGATTCGGGCAGATAATTGTTCATATGCTTGGCAGGGAGGATTTAAAAATGAGTGAATCCAGATCCTGCTGTGGTATAGCATATCCAGAACTTACTCCCCAGATTTTCTCTTTTAATTCACCCCTTGGCATGTGTCCTGACTGCAATGGAATTGGTACACTTTTGTCCATGGATGTAAACAAAATTGTACCAGATCATGATTTGAGCATCAGGCAGGGTGCAGTGCTTCCATGGAAGAACTATTTCATTAAAAAACCAAGATATAACAATGATAACTCCTGGGGTATGAGCCAGCTTAAAGCCATGGAGAATCAATGGGGAATCAATTTTGATCTGCCCTGGAAGAAATTGCCAGAAAAAGATAAGAATCTGCTTTTATATGGCTCAAAAACAAAAGAGATGACTGTCAACTGGCATTCAGCCAAGCTCCAGGGAGAATTTACAAGAACCCATGAGGGTCTGGTTCACACCCTTACTAATTGCCAGGGAGTTATTAAAAGAGATATCAGACCGGCTGGGATTTCTTATTAATGTCGGCCTTGATTACCTCTCTCTGGACAGAAGCGGTCCAACCCTTTCCGGCGGTGAATCCCAGAGGATCAGGCTTGCTTCCCAGGTTGGATCTGAACTGACCGGGGTTTTATATATTTTGGATGAGCCTTCAATTGGTTTGCACCAGAGAGATAATATGAAACTGCTGCATACTCTTCACCATCTTCGGGATATAGGCAATACCCTGATAATAGTGGAACATGACAGGGAAACCATGGAAAAATCAGACTGGATTGTGGATATAGGCCCGGGAGCAGGGCATCTTGGCGGCCAGATTGTTGCCCAGGGCACCCCGGATCAGATTAAAGCAAATCCACTCTCCATCACAGGCAGGTTTTTAACAGGAAAAGATGATATAAAAATTCCAAAAAAAAGAAAAAGCCCTAAAGAGTGTGGGAATAGATGGATTACCATTGTAAAGGCATCAGAGAACAATCTACAGAACATAAATGTAAAAATACCTCTCGGACTTCTCATTGCAGTAACCGGTGTATCAGGAGCCGGAAAATCAACCCTGATAAACCAGATTTTATACCCAGCCCTTGCGGTCAAACTCCATAATTCCAGGATAACCGTGGGAAGGCATGACAAAATAAGAGGGCTCACCCATCTTGATAAAATTATTAATATTGATCAAAAACCCATAGGCAGAACTCCGAGAAGCAATCCTGCAACCTATACCAAGGTATTTGATCATATACGTGATTTTTTTGCCATGTTGCCTGAATCCAAGGTAAGGGGCTATAAAAAGGGAAGATACTCTTTTAATGTCAAGGGAGGCAGATGTGAGGCATGCAGGGGTGACGGGCATATCAAGGTGGAGATGCATTTTCTTGCAGATGTTTTTGTCCCCTGTGAGGTCTGTCATGGCAAAAGATTTAACCGCGCAACCCTTGAAATAAAATACAGGGATCACTCCATATCTGATATCTTGAATCTTTCAGTTATGCAGGCAAAAGAGCTCTTTGCAGATCATCCAAAAATTACACATATTTTAAATACCCTTATGGATGTGGGGCTCTCCTATATAAAACTTGGCCAGGCAGCCACTACACTTTCAGGCGGTGAAGCCCAGAGGATTAAACTTGCCAGGGAACTTGCCAAAAGAGGTACCGGTGAAACTCTCTACATTCTTGATGAGCCAACCACGGGACTGCATTTCCAGGATGTCAAACTTCTGCTCAAAGTGCTTTCCCGCTTGACAGAGGCAGGCAACAGTGTAATCATCATTGAGCATAATATGGATGTCATTAAAACCGCTGACTGGATAATAGACCTTGGACCTGAGGGAGGCAGCAGCGGGGGAGAGATCGTGGCCCAGGGAACTCCTGAAAAAATTGCCCGCTCTTTGAAAAGCTATACCGGGCATTATTTAAAAAAAATTTTAACACCATTTGATAATAATTAATCTTGGAGGAAGAGAGTGAGTTTTTTAACAAAAATCAATTTTAAAAAAACAACAAAACCGGCACTGTTACTGCTTATAGTAATTTTTACAGGGGCAGTGGTTTTTGCAATGCCCAATCATGGCAAAGAGGAGATAGATCTTGATGGAGGAAAAAAAGGCAATATTGATTTTCCCCACCGCATCCACCAGGATACATTAGGCGACTGTAATATATGTCATGCTGTTTTTCCACAAAAACCCGGTATAATAAAAGAGCTGAAAGCACAAAAAAAACTTAAAAAAAGACAGGTAATGAACAAAATCTGCCTTAACTGTCATAAATCAATGAAAAAAGCAGGAAAAGAGACAGGTCCCACAAACTGTTCTCAATGCCATGTAA
>CAXMTQ010000121.1:0-7004 GCA_964196205.1 uncultured Desulfobacula sp. | reverse complement strand
GTAATCGGTAAGTTAAAAAAATATTGATTGTGTAGATGATATAAATTATAAAATAAAATATGTTCCTAAGTTATTGGAAAAACAGGTTGGATGCCGTTCAAATCCCCTGTTACAAATATTATCCTTGACATAGCAAAAATTTGTAATTAAAAGTAGGATTGTCATGAAAAAAAGAATAAAAATATGGTTACATTCAGGATCTACTTCCGACATTAAGGAGGTTACTTTCCATAAATCAGCTTTAGGATTTGCCTCTCTAATAATTATAATTGCAGTTGTTGGGGCATCCTTTGTAGGCTATGACTACTATTTTCTTAAAAAGGAATCATTTAATAATGTGGTTTTAAATCAGACTATAGATAAACAAAACAGTGAAATTAAAAACCAGAGAAGTCAAATCCAGAGCTTTGCCGATAAAATTGAAATTTTGAAAAAAAGGGTTGGCGACCTTTCAAAATTTGAGGAAAAAGTAAGGCTTATAGCAGATATCAAACAAACCAGCGGCTCAAGCGGTTTAATTGGTATTGGCGCCATCCCGCAGGGCGAACTTGATCTTGATATCCCTCTGGAAGAAAATCATAATACTCTTATACGTGAAATGCATGAACAGGTTGGTCAGATAGTTCACGCCGCTAAAACACAAGTCCTTGATTTTACGAATCTTATTAAAGAACTTGAACAAAAAAGAAATCTTCTTGCTTCAACACCATCCATTAGACCCGTTAATGGATGGATTACTTCCAAGTTTGGATACCGCAAATCTCCTTTTACCGGACGAAGAGAATTCCATGCAGGATTGGATATTGCAAATAAAAGTGGTACAAAACTTATCGCAACAGCCAACGGCAAAATTTCATATGCTGCAAGGAAAAAGTATATTGGTCATCTGATTATAATAGATCATGGGTTTGGCAGGGTCACCAAGTATGGACATTTGAAAAAAATTCTTGTCAAACGAGGTCAAAAAGTCAAAAGAGGCGATGTTATAGGGCTTATCGGCAATACGGGAAGAAGCACAGGCCCCCATGTACATTATGAAGTTAGAATTAATGGTACGCCTGTTAACCCTTTAAAATACATCCTCAATTAATATTTGAACGGCTCTTAGAGGAGCTGATGCTCACAAATTCATCCACACTATTTTTTTTATCTTAAAAAAAATTCTTTTGATTTTTCAAATTAATGCCTATATTGATTGCACAGTAAATTTATTTTAACATTTAAAACTAAACAACGGGTTGATTATACATGGTATTCAATTTTTTTACTAAACTTTTTGGAACAAATAATGACAGAATTTTAAAATCACTTAACCCAATCATTGAGCAAATCAATGCGCTTGAACCTCAAATGCAGGCATTATCTGATGAACAGATAGCTCAAACAACAATGGAGTTTAAACAGAGAGTTGAAAAAGGCGAAACCCTGGATGAAATTTTACCGGAGGCCTTTGCCCTTGTAAGGGAAGCTTCTGTCCGAGCTCTGGGATTACGTCATTTTGATGTGCAGCTTATTGGTGGCATCGCCCTTCATAATGGAAGCATTGCAGAGATGAAAACCGGTGAGGGAAAGACATTGATGTCCACTCTTGCGGCATTCCTTAATGCTTTGTCAGGTAAAGGCGTTCATATTGTTACAGTAAATGATTACCTTGCAGAACGTGATGCAAAATGGATGGCACAAATATATAATTTTCTTGGGTTAAGCGTCGGCGCTATACTCCATGATATGGATGATAAACAGAGAAAAGCCTCTTATGAATCAGACATCACTTATGGAACAAATAATGAATTCGGGTTTGACTATCTAAGAGATAATATGAAATTTGATCAAGAATCCCTTGCCCAGAAAAATTTGAATTTTGCCATTGTGGACGAAGTTGACTCCATTCTTATTGATGAAGCAAGAACTCCTCTGATTATTTCAGGACCAGGGGAAAAATCCACCGGTTTATATACCCAGATTAACACTATTATTCCAGCCTTTAAAAAAGAGATAGACTATACCATTGATGAGGAGGCAAAAAGTGTTGCTTTAACAGAAGAGGGTATTGCCAAGGGTGAAGATCTCCTAAAAGTTGACAATTTATATGATCCTGCAAATATTGAAATACTTCATCATACGAACCAGGGATTAAAGGCTCACACACTTTTTAAAAAAGATACAGATTATATTGTTAAAAATAATCAGGTTGTTATTGTTGATGAATTTACAGGTCGTCTGATGACAGGAAGACGATACAGTGAAGGTCTTCACCAGGCACTTGAAGCAAAAGAAAATGTTAAAATTGAAAATGAAAATCAGACTCTTGCTTCCATTACATTCCAGAATTTTTTTAGAATGTATGATAAATTATCGGGCATGACCGGTACTGCTGAAACTGAAGCACCTGAATTTAAAAAGATATACAATCTTGATGTTCTGGTGATACCTACACATGTGGACATGATCCGTGAAGATTTTCCTGATCTGATATACAAAACAAAAAAAGAGAAATATGATGCAGCCATAAAAGAGATTATCAGACTTTACAAAAAAGGCCAGCCTGTTCTTGTAGGGACTATCTCCATTGATATTTCAGAGGATATGAGCAAAAAACTCAAAAAAAAAGGCATCAAGCATACTGTTTTAAATGCAAAGCATCATAAGGCAGAAGCTGAAATTGTTGCCAATGCAGGGCAGAAGGGTGCTGTTACTATTTCCACCAATATGGCAGGACGTGGTACTGATATTGTTTTAGGAGATGGGGTAAAAGAACTTGGCGGACTTCATATTCTCGGTACTTCCCGCCACGAATCACGACGGATTGACAACCAGCTTCGAGGCCGGTCCGGCAGACAGGGAGATGAAGGGACCTCAAGATTTTATCTCTCTTTGGAAGATGATCTTTTAAGGATATTCGGCGGAGATCGAATCCATGCCGTTATGGATAAACTCGGGATTGAAGATGGAGAACATATTGAACACTCTTTTATCAGCAAGGCCATTGAAAATGCCCAGTCAAAGGTTGAAGGTCACAACTTTGAAATAAGAAAGCATCTGCTTGAGTATGATGATGTGATGAATCAACAGAGGGAAGTTATATATGAGCAGCGGCGAAAAGCATTACTGGAAAGTAATTTAGAACCTGTTGTTATGGAGATGGTTGAGGATTTAATCTATGATATTGTTGATGAATTTGCCATTGAAAAGACTCCTGTCAAACAGTGGGATCTCTCTGGCCTTGAAAAAAGAGTTAAAAAAATATTTAACTATGCTCCTGATCTCAAAATGCCAACTGATGAAAATTACAACCCCCAACAACTTTCTGAAACTCTTTTTGATAGATTAAAAGAGATTTATCAGCAAAAAGAGGCATCCATAGGCTCTGAGATTACACGGGAAATTGAAAAACATATTATCCTTCAAACTGTGGATACACGCTGGAAAGAGCATCTTCTCTCCATGGATCATTTAAAAGAGGGCATCGGGCTTCGAGGCTATGCCCAGCAGGACCCTCTGCGGATTTATAGAAAAGAAGGCTTTGATATGTTCCAGGGCTTAATGGAACGAGTTAAAGAAGAGATAGTGGGTATTTTATTTAAAATTCAGGTATCAGCTCCATCCCAGGTGAATGAGATGAAAAAACAAGAGCAGGAGGAGCTCTCTTTTTCCCATTCAGATGAATCAAACATAAAACAGCCTGTACAAAGGAATTCCAAAAAGATAAAAAGAAACGATCCCTGTCCGTGTGGAAGCGGTAAAAAATATAAAAAGTGCTGTCTGTAATAGAGAGCCTTGGAATGGTCAAATCAAAAAAAGGATTTTTTTAAAAGTGAATTAAGAAAATCAATGATTTGAAAAGGGATATTTATGACAATGACATCATCTGATGCCAAAACAAAAAAAAGAATTTCATCTAAATCAAAAGATGGTACTCCTCCTTTGTATAAAGTCATCTTACACAATGACGATTATACCAGCATGGAGTTTGTTGTAACAATTCTTATGAGCGTTTTTGGAAAATCACTTGAAAAAGCAACTCAAATGATGCTTAATATACATAATAGAGGAAAAGAAATGTGTGGTATCTATCCAAGACAGATTGCAGAAACAAAGGTGGAAACAGTGCATAATCTGGCAGCAAATAAAGGATTTCCTTTAAAGAGTACAATGGAGAAGGAGTAACTAATGATTAGTAAAGAACTCAGTACAACCCTGGGGTTTGCCGTACGGGAAGCAAAGAAGCGAAGACATGAGTATGTATGTGTTGAACACGTTCTTTATGCAATCCTTAACCATGAAACAGGTGTCAGGACAATTACAGAATGTGGCGGCAGTCCTGAACAGATAAAAGATGAGCTTGAAAATTTTTTCAATAAAAATTTAAGTAAAATTGATACAAAAGACGAATATGTATTACAGCAGACCATAGGATTCCAGCGGATGATACAGAGAGCTATCAACCAGGCCAGATCTGCTGAAAAGACAGAAGTCAACCTCGGGGATATTCTTGCGTCTATTTTCCAGGAAAAAGATTCCCATGCAGCATTCTATTTGGAGTCAGAAGGGATTACTCGCCTTGATGTATTAAAATATATTTCACATACTGCACCACCAGCGAGAAAAGAGAGTACACAGCAAATCCCTGCAAAAAAGGGATTAAAACATTCTGCCAGAAAAGCAAAACCCCAAAAAAAGAAGGATCCTCTTGAAATTTTTACAACAAATTTGTTGAAAAAAGCTGAGGAACATAAAATTGATCCACTCATAGGACGAACCAATGAGATGGACAGGCTCATGCAGATTCTTTGTCGCAGAAGAAAAAACAATCCTATTCTTGTAGGTGATCCAGGAGTTGGAAAAACAGCAATTGCTGAAGGCCTTGCCATACAAATCAATGATAAACTCGTGCCGGATCTTTTAAGTAATTGTGAACTCTTCTCCCTTGATATGGGGACTCTGCTTGCTGGAACAAAATATAGAGGGGATTTTGAACAGCGGCTTAAAGATGTTATCAATGCCCTTGAAGCCAAAGAGAATGCTCTTCTGATAATAGATGAAATTCATACTGTTGTGGGAGCAGGTGCTACCAGCAGTGGTTCCATGGATGCCTCAAATATTTTAAAGCCTGCTCTCTCTTCAGGAGATTTAAAATGTATTGGTACAACAACCTATGAAGAGTATAAAAATCATTTTGAAAAGGATCGGGCTTTTTCAAGAAGATTTGAAAAAATTGAAGTTTCAGAACCCACTGTTGAAGAGACCACTCAAATTCTTATCGGGCTTAAACCTTATTATGAAGAGCATCATGGATTAAAGTATACAGCACAGACCATAGAGGCTGCGGCCTATCTTTCTGATAAATATATCAATGACAGGCTTTTGCCGGACAAAGCCATTGATGTTATTGATGAAACAGGTGCATATTTAAGACTTAAAGGAAAGGGCAAACGAAAAACCATACGAACCAAAGATATTGAAAAAATTGTTGCTAAAATTGCCAAAGTACCTGTTTCAAGTGTAACATCAAAGGATAAAACAAGTCTTGCTTCATTGCCAAAAAGAATGTTTAAAGTTATATTTGGACAGGATAATGCAATTGAAACTCTTACCACTTCCATTAAAAGATCAAGAGCAGGACTTGCTTTACCTGATCGTCCCATAGGATCTTTTCTTTTTACAGGGCCCACAGGTGTAGGTAAAACTGAAGTTGCAAAGCAGCTTGCCCATAATATGGGAATTGAATTTTTAAGATTTGACATGAGTGAATATATGGAAAAACATGCAATTTCCAGGCTTATAGGAGCTCCTCCAGGATATGTAGGGTTTGAGCAGGGTGGCATCCTTACAGACAATATAAGAAAACATCCCCATTGTATTCTTCTTCTTGATGAAATTGAAAAAGCTCACATGGATCTTTATAATATTCTTTTACAGGTCATGGATTATGCAACTTTAACAGATAACAACGGTAAAGCAGCTGATTTTAGAAATGTTGTTTTAATTATGACTTCCAATGCAGGTGCAAGGCAGATGAGTGCCAATGCCATTGGGTTTGGTTCCCAGTCAGCAGATATAGATTCCAAAGGTTTAAAAGCTGTTGAAAAAGTATTCAGTCCAGAATTTAGAAACCGCCTGGACAATATTATACAATTTAACCATCTCTCTATAAAAATCATGGAAAAGATTGTTGATAAAAACATGAAAGAACTTAAATCCATGCTTGTGGCCAAAAAAATTACCATTAGCTATTCAGCCAGGGTGCGATCATATCTTGCAAAACAGGGTTATGAACCTAAATTCGGTGCCAGGCCCCTGGCAAGGATTATCCAGACACAAATAAAGGATAGACTCACCGATGAAATTTTGTTTGGCAAACTTGCAAAGGGAGGTAAAATTTCTATTGGTTTGAGAAATGAAAAACTCAATTTTATATTTAAAAGCTGAATGCCCCTTTTCAGGTTATCAGAAAAATTAGAGTTCCCTCCTGCCTGGCTTGCAAGATCTGACGGGCTTCTATGTATTGGGGGAGATCTATCTTCCAAAAGACTTGTCCTTGCATATGAAAAAGGAATATTTCCCTGGTTTTCTGAGAACGAACCGCTGCTGTGGTGGTCTCCTGATCCAAGACTTGTACTTTTCCCTGAGAATATCCATATTTCAAAAAGTTTGAAAAAGAAAATAAAAAGATCACCATTTGTTATTAAAATTGATAATGCATTTGAAGAAACTATCCGTTCATGTGCTTTTGTGAGAAAAAAATGGGATGAGGGGACATGGATTATACCAGAAATGGTTGCTGCATACACAAAACTTCATCGTTTGGGGTATGCTCACTCCATTGAAGCCTGGAATGATAATAAATTAGTTGGTGGTTTATACGGTGTTTGTATTGGCGGCTCTTTTTTTGGAGAGTCCATGTTTTTGTGAAAGACGCATTGCCGTTGTACTGGGTGTTATCAGGGATTGTTTCGCTGTCAAATATTGCCTCATCGACTTGTTGAGCCAGATCGGAAGAGCGT
>CAXMTQ010000120.1:0-7013 GCA_964196205.1 uncultured Desulfobacula sp. | reverse complement strand
CGTTACAGCCTATTTGGCTGACTGCTGGTTTCCCTGCCATTTTTTCACCGGCTGTCACGCCGCGTCGGGGATATTGTGATCCTCAATGCAATGAATGTGGAAATGTCTGTCCTACAGATGCAATTCGCTTTCTTGAGAAATCAGATCGAATCTGGGCAAAAACGGGTACAGCAAGAATTTTCAGACAAAAATGTCTGGCATGGGAATTCAAAAAAAGCTGCATGGTTTGTGATGAGGTATGTCCCTATGATGCAATTGAATTTTTAAAAGAAAAAGGCAATAAAGTACCGGTACCCCATGTTATAGAGAACAGATGTGCAGGATGCGGGTATTGTGAACATTTTTGCCCTGTCCAAAATCAGGCCGCTATTGTAGTGACACCCATGGATGCCATAAGAGTGAATCAGGGGAAATATGAATCAGAAGCCAGATTAAAAGGATTTCAGCTCACAATAAAGCCTCCTGACCAGAAGACAACTTCTGGGGAATTATATCCTGAAAAATATCAAGGTACTGCTCCCGGGTTTGATGAATAATAAAATAATGGGTACTGAACTGTAATAATTCTTCCATGAGTGAGCACAAACAAATACAAATTTATCATTCCGGTATACAGACACCAATAGGGTTGTTATTGGGAATGAATTTTTCCGCAACCATGTATATCGGTTTTTATGCTTTTTCAAGATATTAAGGCAAATTTTAATTCCATGATTACAATACATGGCTATAATATTGAAATAGTAAAAATATTATGGCATAATAGAGAGATGATTAATATAAAATAAAGGATATTATGAATCTTCAAGGTGATTTTGAAGGGTTGACTCTTGCAAGCATTCTTCAGCTTCTTTACAATGATCAAAAAACCGGGGTGCTTACGGTTCGCAGTGACGAGGAAGAGAGCAAGGTGTCTTTTGAACAGGGAACCATTATTTATGCATCTGCCTCATTAAAGGAAACAAGATTGGGATTTTTGATGTGCAATGATGGAATTATTTCTGCAAAGCAGCTTCAAAAATGTCTTGCACTTGGCAGGAAAAACAAGATGTATCTTGGCAAAATCATTGTGGACAAAGGTTATATCTCTCATGATACCCTAAAAAAATACATTACCAAACAGGTTGAGGATATTTTATATAATCTTCTTTTCTGGGAAAAAGGCAAGTTTGAATATAAAGATACCAAGCTAAATTTAAAAGGTATGATTGTAACCCAGTTAAATCCTATGAAGCTGATACTCGAGGCGTCCCGGCGCATTGATGAGCTGTCTGTTCTCAAAGAATGTATCCCAAGTGATAACCTGGTGTTTCAAATGTCGGGAAAAGTGCAAAACAAAAAAAAAATCAAACTCAATACAAATGAGTGGAAGATTCTCTCCTTGATTGACGGTACCCGCAGTGTTTGCCAAATTATAAATAAAAGTAATTATGATGAATTTACCGTTTATAAAATTTTGTTTTCTATGATTTCTTCTGGTTTGATTGACAAAAAAGAAGAAGTCCAATTGGATGATACAGGAGGAGAAAACAAAAACGATTATTTTGCTATTCTGACTGTTTTCAATGATATTTTACAAACTGTTAAAAAAAATATTGTTGATGAACTTGGTGACAGGAGCAGCTCTCTTTTTGAAGATATTAAATCCAGCCTTGAAGTAGAATTTAAAGAGGTGTTTAAGGATTATCACCCGGATAATCATATACGTTCAAACCTTCAGACCATTAGCATCTCTTTGGAAAAAATTGATGTTATTGAAGATCCAAAGGATTTTCTGATTTCAGGATTTTCTGATTACTCTTTCCAGGTATTAAAAAAAGTTGGTGATATTCTTGGTTCAAATTCTTTGATTAAAATTTTAGATGATATTGAAAAAGTATTGGGATATGTGAAAAAATATCAGGCAGTTTCAAAAGAAAAGAGTAAAATTGTCAATGAAATGAACAATGTGGTTGAAGCAATTAATCTGGAATTTAAAATAACTAAAAAAAGCCAAACCAAAGGCAGATTATTTTCTCTCTTTTCCAGATAGAATCGCCTTTTAAATAGGTTTTAAATAATATTTTTTTGAGGCTGCGTAAAAGTTTCTATGAATATGCTACTTTTGCACCACCGTAGGCTAAAAATATAAGCGCTGCTGTTCTAAACAGCTCCTTGACAGTTTCAAGTATATCTGTATCTATCACATCATCAAAGATGACCACATAATCAGCAATAAATAAGAGACAGACCGTTACCAGAATTAAATTGATTACTTTTCCTACTCTGCCGCCTGCATATTTGACTCTAGCCTTATTAAAAACAAATATAATAATAAGATATATTATCAAAGTAAAAATAAGAATTATTGTCTGTGTTGGCATGAATGTCTCCTTTAGTTAGAACCAATATCTAGTAAAAGATTTAATACGTTGTCTTTAAAAGCTGTATCACTAATATCTTTTTCTTTTATCACTCCAAGGTATGAATTGCCAGCCAGAAAAATGAAAAATTTTTTTTGATTGTTTCCGGGAAAAACAACATATTCCAGATTTGGTTTACCAATGGCAAATGCATTTTCGGCACATGATAAAATAATCCGGGCAATTTCCCCCGGCTTTTTAATGTTATGGGCAGCAATGTCTCCCTTTTGATCCACAATTATATATTGCTCAACCCCAACTGTTTTGGAAAGATTTAAGAATTTCTCAGAATATATTTTTTCATCAATTTTTATATTGTAAGAGTTGTAGTAACCGCATTCTGTACATTTGAACACAGCTTTTCCATCCCTTAGCTGTTCTGAATTCAGAAAATTTTTTTTTCCACAATCTTCACAAAATTGAATCATTCTATCTGACTTGTATTATTATGAGGTAAATTTACTTTTAATCTTAGACCAAACTCCCGTGGTTTCAACCTGTGGTGCCGGTGCTGCTTCAAATTTTTTTTCAGTTTTGTTGTCTTTCTTTAATTTTGCTGCTGTTTCCTCCCGGGTTTTTAAAAGATCGATGTTCATTGTGATTATCTGAAGAAGGCCGATTTTTTCAGGATCATTCTGCCATAGTTTTTCCAGGGCGGCAATATCCTGGTCGATTAATAATAGAGATGATTCACTTTGAAGCCAATCTGAATCAATAAAAAATGATTTTAATTGGATTATTTTTTTTAAGTTATCGTCAGATTGTTTTGCAATCTCCTCAAAGGATGCATCTTTCTCCTGGAATGGTACAATACCCTCTGAAGCATCAATACCGTCTGCAACATCAATCTGGTCTGATGTTGCAATGGCAATGGTTTGGTCTTTATCCTGATTTTGATTGTCATACTGATTCTGATCTTTTTGACTGCCTGATTGAACCATATCATCCCCAGGGATATCCAGATTAAAAAATTCATCTAATCTATTTGAAATTTCCGGGATAGGATCATTACTTTTTGTCTGGGGTGTGATATTCTTAATTCCTTCAGTTTGAAGTTCTTCGGTTTTGTCAGGCATATCCATTGCCTGATCCGGATTATCTCCATGAACATTAAGCAGGTGAATTGCATCTAATAATTCATCTGCAGGCGACTCTTTCGTATTAAACAGATCGTCCATGATATTTTCTGAATTTGTTGTGGAGGGTTCGTCTGTGTCTGTCACAGCTTCAATCGGGAGATTTGTATCGTCTATCTCAGAAAGCGTGGTTAATGAGGTATCATCATCAGCTGATATGCTGGTCTCTCTAAATTGAGAAAGAGCTGGTGCAAAGGATTCATCATCGGATGTATTGTCAATTTTCTGGTCTTCCTTCTCTCTGGAAGAAATTTTATTTTTAAAAGCTTGAAATTTTTTAATATCAGTTTCAAGAAGCTGTTTTTTCTCTTTATATGTCATTTCAGGTGTTTGAACTATCTGTTCAAAACTTTCAAAAACAGAATGCAAAAAAGATATTGAATCAGTATGAGCATTTGCTTTTTGTGTGCCAATATACTGTACTGTGGTGTTGATGATTTTTAAAAATGCAAAATGGATGTTATAATATTTCAACCTGGATAGCAGGTTTGTTATAACTTTTTTAAAATTTTCAAGTGTAGTATCTGATATCTCCCAGTCAATGGCAAGCAGCACTGCTTTTAGCTCATTTATCTCATTGTCATTAATCAAAGGAGTGGAGGAAATTTTATTTTTCAAGGATTTAAATTGAAGGACCTCTTTTAATAAAATTTCATTAATTTCATCTTTCGTAAGGTCAGGATTATCCATGAGTTGTTCAAGTCCTGAAGCAATGGAATTCATGACCGGAAGTGTGTCTGCATTAACCTTATTTTTTTTAGCCTCAAGATATTTTGCAATGGACTGCAACATTTTAAACAAATATGTTGCAGCATGGTTTGTCTTATAAAGAGGAACAAGTTCAGAGAGCTGATTTCTTAAATTGCTTGTATTATCATCTGTAATATTAATATTAATTGATTCTATAACCTTGTTAAGTTTGTTTAAAGATTCCAAAAAAACCTCCTTAAAAAATCTGGTCCTGGATGGATGCCAATGTCATTGATATAATTTTTTTCAGGGTCAAGATTACATTGCCTCCCTTAAGGGCACTGGCTTCAAGTGCCGGTGCTTTGATAAGAGAGTTTAAATCTTTTTGCATTGTTTTAGTATTTAAAATTGGAATTTTAGAGTTTTTAAGATCTATTTTGTTGTATTGCATGACAAAAGGTATATTAAATAAATCAAGATTGTAGGTTTTAAGATTTTCATATAACTGATTTAAAGAATCAATATTTTTTTTACGTTGTTCTTTTTGTACATCTGCAACAAAGACAACACCATCAACCCCTCGCAACACAAGTTTTCTTGTGGCATTATACTTTACCTGTCCCGGAACAGTATACAGTTGTATGGTGACATCAAAACCTTTGATCTTGCCGACGTCAAATGGTAAAAAATCAAAAAACAGTGTTCGATCGTCCTGGGTTTTCAGACTGACCATTTCAGTTTTTATCTGTTTTTTGTATTTTTTGTTGATATATTCAAGATTTGTAGTCTTTCCGCCTCTTCCAGGACCATAATATACAATCTTAATTTGAACTTCTCTGTTTTTTATGTTGATAAGCGCCAATCTAAATTTTCCTTAAATTACAGATAGAGTATGAGAAATAATCAAAGGTTTTCCTGTAAGCATTATCAATTTCCAATTAAGATTTTATTGATCTGTTTAATGGCTTCACTTACTTTTAGTCTTACTAATCCCAATGAAATATCTTTTGTGAACATTGTGATCAAAATAGTGTCATCGTTGACCTTGCTAAAATGAATACTTGATTTTTTACCTTTGTGGAACAGTAATGAAAATTCTGATTCTCCCACAAGTTTTGCCATTGCATCAACCGTCGCAAAATTGCCAGCAGCGAGAGCAGCAAAAGCAATAGAGTCAAGTCTGTTTTTGCCATTATCATGTTTGGCAATGGTATTGCCAGCCATATCTATAAATAAGACATAATCTATTCCAGCCTCTATAAGGTCGGTGGTGATCACTTTATCAATAGCTTTTAATTGGCTTTCATTGAACATTTTGTGATCTTAACTCAAATTATCAAATTGTGCAATAATTTAGTAATTTTTTTATAGAACTTGAAATATGCAGGAGTAGGGTGGCAAAAACAAAATTTCTTGACACCTTTTGCTGTGGGTGCTAAAAGTCGCATGGTTTAAAAAAAACAATCGGGGCGTAGCGCAGTCTGGTAGCGCACTTGTCTGGGGGACAAGTGGTCGCTGGTTCAAATCCAGCCGTCCCGACCACTGAATAATAGGGATTTCGAGAGTCTTTTTACAACATATAAGCGGGAGCACAAAATGCGTGGCTTTGCAAGTATTTTTCTGGGAAGAGCACCTGACTGGTACAAAAAGGTTTTAATAGGTTTTCTTATTCTAAATCCTATTCTAATGTTCACTGTGGGATCTTTTGTTACAGGCTGGATAATTATTATTGAATTTATTTTTACACTGGCCATGGCCTTAAAATGTTACCCTCTGCCGGCCTCGGGTTTGATAGCCATTGAATGTGTTCTAATGGGTATGACTACTCCTGAGTCAGTTTACCATGAAACAGTGGGTAATTTTCCCGTAATTATGCTGCTCATGTTCATGGTGGCTGGAATCTATTTTATGCAGGATCTGCTGCTGTTTATTTTTTCCAAACTTCTCGTAAGTATAAGATCAAAAGTTACCCTCTCTTTGATTTTTTGTTTTATGGGTGCTTTTTTATCGGCATTTCTTGATGCACTGACTGTCACTGCTGTCTTGATTACCGTAGGTGTTGGATTTTATGGTATTTATCATAAATTTGTCTCAACCCATAAAATTCATAATATTGGAGATGATGGCGGGATTGAAGAAGACCATCATAAAAAAGATCTTGATAGTTTCAGGGCTTTTTTAAGAAACTTGCTGATGCACGGCGCAGTTGGAACAGCTCTTGGCGGTGCTACAACACTTGTTGGCGAGCCCCAGAATTTAATTATTGGTGCCAGGCTCCAATGGCATTTTGCCGAGTTCTTTCTTAAATGTGCTATAGTGTCCATCCCTGTGCTGATTGTAGGACTTTTAACATGTGTACTTCTTGAGAAGATTAAAATGTTTGGATATGGAGCTCAAATCCCGGAATCAGTCCGTCTTATTTTAAAAGAACATGTGGACAAGGAAAATTCACAAAGAAGTGACAGAGAAACAAAGAGATTAATAGTTCAGGCTACTGTAGGTGTCATATTAATATTGTCTCTGGCATTCCATCTTGCAGAAGTGGGTGTTATAGGCTTGATGATTATTGTTCTCTTAACAGCTTTTAATGGTATTATTGAAGAGCATGAGATTGGCCATGCATTTGAGGAAGCTCTTCCTTTTACCGCACTTCTTGTTGTCTTTTTTTCCATTGTTGCTGTTATCCATGATCAGCATTTGTTCCATCCTGTTATTAAATATGTCTTGAGCCTTGAGGGAAGCACACAGCTTTCAGCCTATTATATTGCCAATGGAGTGCTTTCTG
>CAXMTQ010000119.1:2864-7097 GCA_964196205.1 uncultured Desulfobacula sp. | reverse complement strand
GGCAATGAATTTATTGATTTTCTCTGCGGATATGGACCCATTATCCTGGGATACCGGGAAGAAGAAGTGGATGAAGCTGTTTATCAGCAAATTAGAGACAAAGGTTTTTGCTTTACCCTTACCCAAAAATTTCAAAATCAGCTGGCGAAAAAACTTACCCAGATTGTTCCCAGCTCGGAAATGAGTATTTTTCTTAAAACAGGGTCTGATGCCACCACTGCAGCAATCCGTATTGCACGAGCCCATACAAAAAAATTAAAAGTTATGCGGTGCGGTTATCATGGCTGGCATGACTGGTGTATTGAAATGAAAGGTGGAATCCCCAAAAAATTCTATGAAGATGTATATGAATTTCAATACAATAGGCTTGACCAGCTTGAAGAGTTGATGGCAGAACATGGGAGTGATACTGCTGCTATTATCATGACACCGTTTGGACATCCCAATCATCAAAAAATGGAAATACCAGAACCAGGATTCCTTGAAGGTGCCAGAAAAATTGCTGATAAATATGGTGCTGTACTTGTTTATGATGAAATACGTACCTGTTTCAGGCTTGCCATGGGTGGTGCCCAGGAACTGTATGGTGTAACACCTGATCTAACTGTTCTTGGAAAGGCCATGGGCAATGGTTATCCCATCTCTGTTGTAACGGGCAAAAAAGATGTCATGATGGCAGCTGAAAGCAAACTATTCATCTCTTCCACATTTTTCCCCAACAGCGAAGCATTTGTTGCTGCCCTTAAAACAATTGAGATCCTGGAGAGGGAAAATGTCCTTGAAAATATCTGGGAAAAGGGTAAATGGTTCATGGAAAAAATCCAAGAAACCATTGATAAACATAATGTTGGAGCAGAACTTACAGGTGTTGCTCCAATGTTTTACATTACCTTTAAAAAAGATGACACCGGTGCATACAAAGGCAAACGAAAGGATTTTTACACCCAGCTTATCCGCAAAGGTTTCTTTTTTACTCCGTTTCACCATGCCTATATCAGTTACAGGCACACCAAGGAAGAGTTAGAACTCTCCTTAAAGGCAATTGATGAATCTTTACATTTTATAAAGGATAAATATCAATAAATCAGGAGGAATTCTGCAAAGAATATAGCAATATTCTTTAAAAAGGAGAAATACAATGGAAATTAAAATCAATTATTGCTCTGTTTGAAATTATGAACCAAGAGCTGCCGGGCTGGCAGAAAAGATAAGAGATGAGTTGGGTATTACAGCACAGGTGATTCCGGGTTCAAAAGGTATTTATGATATTGTTGTGGATGGGAACCTTATTTATTCCAAATACCAAACAAAACGATTTCCTGATAATGATGAAATCATAAAACTGATTAAACAATAATAGAAGTTCTATGGTATCTATCCTTCCATTAAAACCAGAAAAGGCTGCCTTGGTTTAGGGCAGCCTTTTTTGAAAAAGGAAAAAAAGATAAAAAAATTAATCTTTGTTATGTTTATTATATTATATTTATATAGCAATTAGCATGCCATAGTCATAGAACATATTTGATTTAATCCATAACATTCTTATTTAATTAAATAATTATCTTTAATTCTTTTTTATGTTTTTATAAAATTCAAATCTCTATAATTTTTTGTATCATTATTCCTGATAAAAGTTCAAAATCTTGAATCCTGAAACTCCCGAAACACTCAAATAAATCATAAGTAACTGAAATCCCTGCAAGTTTATTTGTAGCACTTTTTAGTTTCTGTAGAAATTGGGCAAAAGAAGCCTATTTTCTATGGGTACTATTTAATACCTGTAAATATCAGATTTATATGGGCCTTCAACTGGAATTCCAAGGTAATCAGACTGTTCCTGGGTCATCTTTGTCAGGTTTACAGAAAGATTTTTCAGATGGAATCTTGCCACCTCTTCATCAAGCTCTTTAGGCAGTGTGTATACTTTGTTCTCAAGATTTTCCCTGGAAAGTTTAATCTGTGCCATGGTCTGGTTGGAAAAACTGTTGCTCATTACAAAGCTTGGATGTCCTGTGGCGCAGCCAAGATTTACAAGTCTTCCCTCTGCAAGAACAATGACAGACCGGCCGGACTCCAATGTCCATTTGTCCACCTGTGGTTTGATATTTGTTTTTACAGCTTTTGGGTTGCTGTCAAGATGGTTCATTTCGATTTCATTATCAAAATGTCCAATATTGCAAATTATGGATTCATCTTTCATTGCATCAATATGTTCACCCTTAATGACATGATAATTACCAGTGGCAGTTACAAAGATATCCCCCTGGGGAGCAGCCTCTTCCATTGTCACAACTTTAAAGCCTTCCATGGCTGCCTGAAGTGCACAGATAGGATCAATCTCAGTAACCCAGACAATGGCTCCATATCCTCGCATGGATGCAGCACAACCTTTACCCACATCACCATAACCTGCCACAACAATTGTTTTGCCGGCAAGCATGACATCGGTTGCTCGTTTAATTCCATCTGCAAGTGATTCACGACACCCATAAAGATTGTCAAATTTGGATTTAGTTACAGAATCATTGACATTAATGGCAGGAAAAAGCAGCTCTTTTTTCTCAGCAAGTTGATACAATCTATGAACTCCGGTTGTTGTCTCTTCTGAAACTCCCTTAATTTTTTTTGCAATATTTGTCCATTTTTCTGAATCTTCAGACTGACTTAGTCTCATTCTATCCATCAAGCATTTTTCATCTATGGACCCGGGTTTAAGATCAAGCAGAGATGGATTTTTTTCAACTTTTACTCCCTGATGAACATAAAGGGTTGCATCGCCTCCATCATCAACAATAAGATCAGGGCCTGAACCATCCGGCCATAACAGTGCCTGTTCAGTACACCACCAGAATTCTTCAAGGGTTTCACCTTTCCAGGCAAAAACTGCGGCAGAACCTTTTTTTACAATGGCCGCAGCTGCATGGTCCTGGGTAGAAAAAATATTACATGATGCCCAGCGGATATCTGCTCCAAGTTCATAAAGGGTATCAATGAGCATGGCTGTTTGAATAGTCATATGAAGACTTCCCATGATTTTTAAACCTTTAAAAGGTTTTTTTGGACCATATTTTTGCCTGAGAGCCATTAAACCCGGCATCTCTTTTTCTGAAAGCTGCATATCCTTAAGCCCCTCTTCTGCAAGAGCAATATCTTTAATCTTGTATTTCAAACTAAGATCAAGATCTATATACGATGGGTCTTTTTTTGTCTGTAGCATTTAAAACTCCTTGATAGTTAAATTAAAAAATATATCAAAATATGTTGATACGTTGATTTGTATCAACAATACAGAGAATGATACTAAATGTCAATAAAAAAAGATACTATAAGCTGTTTGCGATAACTTCCACAGGAATGCTATTTGCGTAGAGAGAGTATTTTAGATATTTACTTAAAAGATCTTTATGACAGACGCGTTAAGACCACTGCCTGAATTTAGCATTCAAATTCAGACAGCTTCCTATAAAACTAACACAGAATATAAATTAGTGCTGACCGAAAATCCATGTTTGGATGGCTCGTAGAGGAGCATATGCTCACAAACTTGCCCATATGTTAGGCACAAGGCTCGAAAAGATGCGCATGCATACAATTTTGAAACCGGAGTGTACTGTCGTACATGAGGCCAGTTTTAAAATTTGGCAAAATTTTGAAGCAACGACGCAGATGGGTGAGTTTTCATCCAAACATTAAATTAGATTCCGGCCAGATCTTTGATTTGATCAACCCTATCTATTCTTTCCCAGTAAAAATCAGGATCTTTTCTTCCAAAATGACCATAAGCTGATGTTTTTCTATAAATTGGGCGGAGAAGGTCAAGGGTTTCAATGATTGCAGCAGGTCTTAAATCAAATACCTCTTTTACAATATCAACTGCTTTTGACTCAGGTATTTTACCGGTCCCCATGAAATCAACAAGAAGAGATACAGGCTGGGCAACACCTATGGCATATGCCACCTGAATCTCGCATTTATCTGCAACACCTGATGCAACAAGATTTTTTGCCACATATCTTCCCATGTATGACGCGCTTCTATCAACTTTTGAAGGATCTTTTCCAGAAAAGCACCCACCTCCATGGCTTCCCTGACCTCCATAGGTGTCAACAATAATCTTTCTGCCGGTAACACCGCAGTCTCCCATGGGACCACCTATAACAAACCTTCCAGTGGGATTAATAAAAAATTTAGTATCGCCATCCATCATTTCTGCAGGAATAACCTTTTTTATGA